>NZ_JBHILT010000328.1:0-523 GCF_042193405.1 Bartonella sp. TT110JLCBS | reverse complement strand
GCTTTTAAAATGGGTCCATAGTCTGCAAGACCAAAATTTGCTGCATAAACGCGTTCAACAGCAAGGGCTTGTTGACCTTTGGCATAGTATTTCCAGCAAATGGCATCAACCATATCACCATCTTTGGTCATGTAAAGATCACTCATAGCTCTTCACCATATTCTCTCAACTTTATTGTAAATTCTTGTTTTTTTGGGGTGCCGTTATGATGAAAAACGCTTTGTTTTTCCTCTACAGAAAGAATGACAAACTTACCTAAGATTTTGCCTTGACCGGTCACAAGAATGTGAGGTCCTTCATGTGCCATTTGCCGTAAATATTCGAGCTGTCTGTGACCACCTTTGAAATCTGGATAAATCACACCAGTTAAAGAAAATTCCGCATTTGCAACAGCAGGCAATTGAAGAGCAGCCTTTCTCCCCAATCGTCCTTGCTCTACCCATGGCACCCCATAAGACATATCAAGTGTTTGATAAGCTGCTGTTTCAATCGAAAAAATAAAACCACCCAAAGCTAACATCAT
>NZ_JBHILT010000327.1:0-524 GCF_042193405.1 Bartonella sp. TT110JLCBS | reverse complement strand
AAAAAAGCTGCACTATGCGTGCAGCTTTTTATGTATTTGCTTTAAAGGTAGACGTTTTAAAGCATGAAAGTGTCCTTACGGCTTCTATAACCATAATAGCCAAAAACACTGGAAATAATGGCGCCTACCAGACTGCCTAAAAAGCCCCACCACCCCATATTGGAGGCTGTTTTTGTGGCTTTAGTTGCAGTGTTTTTGGCGCCCTTGATCGTATCCTCAAGATTGTCTGAGAGTGTTTCTGCCTGTTCTTCAAAGGCTTTGATGGCTTTTTCGGTCTTTTCCTCTGCTCTTTGATAGAGTTGAACGGCACGGTTTACTGCTGTTTGTGCATCCGCACGGGGCATGCCATCTTTTATGAGGGCATTGATGATATCGCTTCGATCAAATTTTGTCGTGAGATCTTCTACACGATCAGATAAGCGCTCACCAAGATTTTTTAAAGTGGTGCGATAGTAAGAAGGATCATTTTTGAAAGCTGTTATCGCAGAACCAATATCATTGAGTGCAGCTTGATAGGTTTGTTT
>NZ_JBHILT010000326.1:0-526 GCF_042193405.1 Bartonella sp. TT110JLCBS | reverse complement strand
CATTGCATAGGATTATAGGAGTTTAACTCTGGGTCTCTCTTATAAAAGTTAAAAGCTTACTTGTGTTTTTAGATAGTGGCAATTATTAATTTTTTTTATAAAAATAAATGATATTTGTTAATTTTTTTACTGGTAATTACTGTGGGGTCCCTGAGAAGTTGTCATTTTCCTTGTAGATCCCTGTGAGTTTGCAGTTTCCCATTAAATCCCTCCTTTTATGTTTGATGACACTGCAGTCCCTGAAGGCCAAACGGCGTGAGTTTGAGGGTTAAAAATCTTTGGAAATGACTAAAGAGCCCATGCCTTGAGTGGGGAGAAGGTTGGAGGGCGAAATGACCCGATTGCCCTCAAAATCCTCGGAAACCGCGCTTGGACGGTTGGAATGGCGAAAAGTTGGGATCCGTGGCCGGGTTTCTCCATCGGCGGCGCGACGATTCGTCTTCTATATAGGCCGCAGAGGACGACGGAGGAGGCTTTCTTTCCACCCTGTTGTATTCCTCGCGAGCATCGGCACCTCTTGTTGTCC
>NZ_JBHILT010000325.1:0-526 GCF_042193405.1 Bartonella sp. TT110JLCBS | reverse complement strand
CCTTCAATCGTCACATTTGGGGCGGTGTGATAATCAGTGCCATTGTCAGTCATGTGAATATAATTTACTTTCCCACCATGCATGGAAGCTTCTGCTTTTGCATTACCTTCAATTTTAACGCTTGCTTGGGTATAATCGCTGCCTTGATTTATTACATCAATACGACTAACAACGGTAGGACGTTTATGTGTAAAGCCTGGAGCAATCAGAATGCGTGGTGTTTGTCCAAGAAGTGATTGTGCTCCAATAAAAGCATGAACCCCTTCATAAGCACCATCTGCGTTTACACCGCCCAAAACATTGGTTAATGTTTCGTTTTCATCTTTACCTTCTTCTACTCGCACAACAACAACGATGGCGCCCACTTGCTTAAAAATAAGATCAACGGCATTGGGTAATGTGCCTTCACCCCTCCCTGTTGTATCCAGTTTAGCTGCTTGTGAAAGTGAACCGGTAACCAAAACCGGCGTGTTAAGGGGGAATGCTTTTTCGTCGGCATATGGTGCTGTGCCAATAACTCCGATAA
>NZ_JBHILT010000324.1:0-529 GCF_042193405.1 Bartonella sp. TT110JLCBS | reverse complement strand
ATTAAGTGTTAGCTTATTGGATCTAATATGATTAATATCCAATAAGAGGGAAGATCCAATATGTGGAATCAATGGTTGATATTGCATTGGGATCGGTTTTAGGGTTTTATAAATACATGTGTATTAGAGAAAACCCTAACCCTAATCTTTCATCTCCCTCTCTCCCTCAAAGGAGGCCGCCGGTCCGCCCTAGCCAAAGGAGGACGCCGCCGCCGCCGCTCAGCCCACGACTGCCGCCGCTCCGCCCAAGGCCGCCGCCGCCGGTCCGCTCAAACTGAGACCGCCGTCGGATCCAATTGTTAGTCGCCGTCATCCCTCGCAAAGATGTTGTCCGCCTTTTCCTTTTGGAGAAAGTTTTCTCCATCCGGATTGCCGCTACTCGGCTCCGGCAAAGGTATAGATCGACACCCTTTGATCTTTCTTGTTTATTCATGTATGTTTGTTCACCGCCGGCCTTTTTCATTGATATTTCATCATCAATGGAGATCGTCGGAGTGAAAGCCTTTTGAGATTAGTTCATAATGGTTAT
>NZ_JBHILT010000323.1:0-533 GCF_042193405.1 Bartonella sp. TT110JLCBS | reverse complement strand
TTTCGTGAATATCTCGCGAACGGTTCAAGCTACGACGTTCTTTTTGGTGTCAAAATGTTCGTCTTCGAGAGCACTACAAGGCAAATTTTACAAAATGGCGCTATCACTTCCGGTTCTCGAGTTATGACGTGGCAAAAATTTTCAAAATGGCGGCCGAATATCTCGCGAACGGTTCAAGCTACGACGTTCGTTTTGGATGCAAAATGTTCCTTTTTTTTATCAGATTTACGGTGTTTGAATTACGAGCTGAAATTTGAGCCGGGTTAATTATTTTTAATTCCGCTGCGCCATCTCTTGACGGTTTGCCGAAGTACGAGATGTAGCGGCGACGAAAGTAGTGTGACGTTCGAACTGTCACAAAAATAAACCATTTGATTTTTAAGGTTATAACTGTGCTTTTAGTGCCGCACTAAACGAACCTGCGTAATGAAAAAAATAAGTGAAACCAAAATGAAATCGCGAAAATGAAAGACTTAGAAAAGAAGAAAATCAAAGTAACTTAAACAACCATTTGACAAGCCGCAAGAATAGGT
>NZ_JBHILT010000322.1:0-534 GCF_042193405.1 Bartonella sp. TT110JLCBS | reverse complement strand
TAGCCTTAACCGCCTCTGCACTCACTTGACCTGCTGACGCTCCTGAACGCAGCGCTGTCTCTGCTGCTGCTTTGGCTTCGTTGGCTATTCTAGACGCTTCTGTGGCACCCTGTTGCGCTTGTTCCGCTCTTGCCGTTGCACTATCGGCTGGACTTTTTGCGTCTAAAGCTATTGATTTGGCGCTCCTTGCATCTTCTTTGGCTTCCTCTGATACCCTCTTCGAAGAAATTGCTGTTTGGCTTGCTTGTTCACTCGTGGATTTCGCTTCAGTCGCAACAATCTCTAAACTATCCGCTTTAGATTTCGCAGCGCTAGCCTCTCTTACAGCTTGCTCTACTTTCTCCGTTGCTCTATCCGCTACATTCTTGGCTTCTTCTGCTGTGCTCTTCGCTGTATTCGCAACTGTCTCTACACTTTCGGCTTTAGCTTTTGCATCAGCGGCTGTCTGCTGTGAACTTACTGCTGTGCTATGAGCTGTTTCCGCTAAACTCTTAGCTTCACTCGACTTCGTTAACGCTTCTAAAGCTTTTTGCC
>NZ_JBHILT010000039.1:0-6019 GCF_042193405.1 Bartonella sp. TT110JLCBS | reverse complement strand
CTATATCGACAATACAACCTTAAATACAATCCATAATATATATTTGTCAGTTTGTGTCAGTAAATTAAACTGACAAAATAGACTATTTTAGTGACTCATAAAACCTATCAAAATACTTATTCTGATATCTTAAAGCACATATCAAATTTGTCTTTTTTCCATAAAACGAACAGCAAATTTCACTATTTTGCTGATTTTACCTCATGTCATGGGCTGTGGATAAGCAGCATTTAATAAAATTTCTTTTTAAGCAGGTTGTGGGTCTTTAGCACCCTTTTTTTATTTTATTATTGCTATTTGTTTTAAATAGATCTAGCAGATTCTATTTAAAGTTTTTTGACACCGATAGATCAACGCTTATATAGCGGTGGGGTTTTATTATAAATGCTTCAATCTCATAACAAATCACTGACATTACGCTCTCTGTTACAATCCTACCGTGATCATACAGAAAGTGCGCGCGATAGAGGAACTTCTTTTGAAAAGTTTGTAATTGCTTATTTGACGCAAGACCCTCTACAATGCCAAGAATATGAAAAGGTTCAAACCTATTATGAATGGGCGCAAGAGCATGGGGAAGATGGGCGTGATATCGGCATTGATCTGGTTGCTAAAATTCGTGATGAAGAAGGATATGCCGCTATTCAATGTAAGTTTTATAGTGCAAATCATCAGATCAAGAAGGAAGATATTGATAGCTTTATTGCTGCCTCGGGAAAAAAGATCTTCACACGCCGTATTCTGGTTGATAGCACCGAAGGTAATTGGAGTAACAATGCCGATCTCACCTGTGAAGGACAAGGAATCCGCATTCAACGGATTAATCTTTTTGATCTGGAAAACAGTCAAATAGATTGGGCAACCTTTGAAAGCAAAGGGGAAGCTACTCTTAAGAAAAAAGAACCGAAAAATCTTTTAGATCATCAACAAGAAGCGCTTAAAGCTGTTTGTGAAGGGTTACAAGAAGCAGACCGCGGCAAGCTGATTATGGCGTGTGGAACGGGAAAGACCTTTACCAGTCTGAAGATAGCAGAAGCTCTTGCTGGTCAAGGTAAACGTGTTTTATTTCTTGTCCCCTCTCTTTCTTTAATGTCACAAACAATAAGAGAATGGACAGCAGATACAGCAATACCCTTGCGTTCCTTTGCGGTGTGTTCTGATACACAAGTTGGCAAGCGTCGTAAAGCCCAAGATGATGCTGCCGAACTCGATGTCTCGGATCTCGCTCTACCAGCAACAACAGATTCTCAAAAGCTTGGAGAAAAAGCCAATAAGACTTCTCCTGATGCCATGACTGTGGTCTTTGCTACCTACCATTCGATCCAAGTGATTTCGGATGCGCAAAAGAAATATGCTTTACCGGAATTTGATCTGATCATTTGTGATGAAGCACACCGTACCACTGGAGCTGTGTTAGGAACAGACAAGAGTGAATCTGAGTTTATCAAGGTTCATAATAATAGCCTTATTCGGGGCAAGAAACGTCTGTATATGACAGCAACCCCTCGTATCTTTAGTGATAATGCCAAAAAACAAGCTAATGAGATTGATGCTGTTCTGGCTTCTATGGATGATGAAGAGCTTTATGGAAAAATCCTTTATTCTTATAGTTTCTCCCATGCTGTAAAAAATGGACTTTTAACGCCTTACAAGATTATCGTTTTAGGTGTTGATGAAGGAGAAGTGAGTAAATCTATCCAGCATCTGATGACAGATGAGAATTATGAACTTATTCTTGATGATAGAACAAAGATCATGGGTTGTTATCAAGCTCTTACCAAAATGGATCTGAAAATTGATCTTGGGGATGATACAAGACCCATGCATCGGGCTTTGGCTTTTTGTAGAGATATTGATACTTCTGAACGCATATGTAGAACATTCAACGATGAAGAAGTTAAGAAAGATTTACGTAATCTTCATGAAAACCATAAAAATATTCCCCCTCTTAACTGTCAAGCAGATCATATTAATGGAAAATCTGGTGCCAAAAACCGTACGATAAAACTTGATTGGTTGAAAGAAGATGCGGGTGAGAATGTCTGCCGTATATTAACCAATGTACGCTGCCTTTCAGAAGGTGTTGATGTTCCTTCCCTTGATGCGGTTATGTTTTTACACCCGCGTAAAAGCCAAGTGGATGTGATACAAGCAGTGGGACGTGTGATGCGTCGTGCAAAAGGCAAAAAGATGGGCTATATCATTTTGCCGGTTGGTGTTCCTGCTGGTGTTTCACCAGAAGAGGCATTAAAAAACAATAAGAGATACAGTGTTGTCTGGCAAGTTCTCAATGCTTTGCTTGCCCATGATGAGAATTTTAGTAAAACCCTTAACCAGATGGTCTTAGGACAAGACGTAAGCTCTATCATCGACATTGTTACAGTTTCTAAAAAGACCGAATTAGAGAATGTCACCACGGTTATTGACGAAATCACGCTCCACGAAAAATCGGAACAATCCGGACTTCGTATTGGGACACAAGCTCATGAACCGCACCAAACATATGAAGGACAAGGAAGATTGCCCTTTTTTGTTGAGTTTCCCAATGCTCTCAAAACACTGATTGTTAAAAAATCTACCATGAGTGATTATTGGGGCATTTGGGCTGGCAATGTTGCTGAGATTGCACAAAACCATATCACACGCCTTCAAACTATGCTTTCTGATCAGACAAGCGAAGCTTATCATGCCTTTGATACGTTTTATAAAGAATTAAAAAACAACTTAAACAGTGAGATAAAGCAAGAAGAAGCGATTGAGATGTTAGCGCAACATCTTGTGACGCGTCCTGTGTTTGAAGCTTTGTTTGAGGGCAATGAATTTGTACAAAACAATGCCATTTCGCAAGCAATGGAAAAAATCTTAACAGAACTCGATAAAACCAATATTGAGGAAGAATCCAAAGAATTACAAGAGTTTTATGACAGCGTAAAGTTCCGTGCCTCTGGCATTACAGAACCACAGGCAAGACAAAATCTTATTATCAAACTTTACGAAGATTTTTTTACCAAAGCTTTTAAGAAGACAACGGATAGGCTTGGCATTGTTTATACCCCCGTTGAGGTCGTGGATTTTATCATTCATTCTGTTGATGATGTTTTACGCAATGAATTTGGAAAAAGCTTGGGGTCACGTGGTGTTTCTATTCTTGACCCTTTCACGGGAACGGGTACCTTTATCACAAGGCTTTTACAATCAAAGCTCATAAAACCAGAGGATATGGAATATAAGTTCCGTCATGATATCCATGCCAATGAGATTGTTTTGCTAGCGTACTACATAGCAGCCATTAACATTGAATCGACTTATCATAGTTTGAAGAAAGGAGAGTATACTCCTTTCAAACATATTGGTTTAACCGATACATTCCGGATGCTTGAAAAACAAGATCTGATGAGAGGTTTACTAGAGAAAAACAGTGAATATTTAGAACTTCAGAAAAACCTCAATATTGAAGTTATTTTTGGGAATCCTCCTTATTCAGTAGGGCAAAAAAGCGAAAATGATAATGCAAAGAACAGCCCTTATCCCATATTAGATGAACGTATCCGTAAAACTTATGCTGCTCAATCGAAAGTAACGAATATACGAGCACTTTATGACAGCTATATCCGTGCCATTCGTTGGGCAAGTGACCGTATTAGTAATGCTGGGGTAATAGGCTTTGTTTCTGGTTCTGGTTACATAGAAAAGCCAACAATGGATAGCTTACGAAAATCTTTAGCCAAAGAGTTTACGAGTATTTATGTGCTTAATTTACGGGGGGATATTCGTAAAAATATGTTAAGCGATGGGAAAGCTCAAGAAGGTGAAAATGTTTTTGGCAATGGTAGTATGACTGGTATTGCTATAACATTGTTTATCAAAAATCCCAATGCTTCCGGAGATTGTAAAATTTACTATCATGACATTGGTAATAATTTCACGACAAAAGAAAAACTTACAGCTCTTGAATACTTTGGTAGTATTGATGGCATTACACGTGAACAAAGTTGGCAAATGATCACGCCGGATGAACATGGTGATTGGATAAATCAACGTGATGAGAGTTTCAAAACATTCCTAGCCCTAGGTGATAAGAAAAGTCATGGTAAAAAGCTGTTTGAAAATTTTTCTCGCGGTATTATGACGAGTCGTGATGCTTGGACATACAACTCAAGCCCTGAAGCTCTAGCGAAAAACATGAGTAATATGATTGCCTTCTATAACAGTGAAGTGGAACGTTTTAATGATACTTATGCACACACTGACCGTAAAATACATACCAATGTTGTAAATAATTTTGTAAATTCAGATGAAAGTAAGATAAGTTGGAGCCGTGGACTTAAACAAGAGTTGACAAAAGGAAAGTTTTTTGAATTTGAAGAGACATGCCTCATACCAAGTCTGTATCGTCCTTTTACACAACGATGGCTTTATTATAATCGTACCTTCAATGATATGGTTTACCAAATGCCGCGGATATTTCCTATAGAAAAAGCGACTGAAAATAAAGTGATACAAGTTTCTTCTGTAGGAGCAAGAAGTGGATTTTCTATCTTGATGACTAAAAATGTACCTGATGTGAGTGTAATAGATACAGGTCAATGCTTTCCACGCTATATTTACAAAGATGATACGGTTTCAAAAAGTAAAAATGAAAAACAATCCCATTTATTTTTAATTTCTACAGAAGAAAGTAAAACAGCTGATTTACAGAGGCGTGATGCCATTACTGATGAAGGATTAGCACATTTTAAAGCAGCTTATCCGAATGAAAAAATCACTAAAGATGATTTGTTCTATTACGTCTACGGATTGTTACATTCGGAAGATTATCGTGCTCGTTATGCTGATAACCTCTCTAAAGAATTGCCTCGCATCCCTTGTGTAAAAAGCGCTGAAGATTTTTGGAAGTTTGTTAATGCTGGACGTGAACTAGGGCATTTGCACGTGAATTATGAAACTGTAGAGCCTTATCCCGTGACCTTTAAAAAGGGTAATCCAAAATTTACAGAGATCTCTAATCCTGAGAAATTCTATTACGTTACAGAAATGAAATTCGCAAAAGCAGGTAAAGAAAAAGATAAATCAACTGTTATTTACAATAGCAATATCACAATGACAGATATACCTAAGGAAGCTTATGCGTATATCGTTAATGGTAAACCCGCTCTTGAATGGGTTATGGGGCGTCAATGTGTAAAGACTGATAAAAAGAGTGGCATTGTTAATGATGCCAATCGCTATGCTGTTGAAACCGTTGGCAACCCTGCCTACCCTCTAGAGTTATTTCAAAGGGTTATTACCGTAAGTTTAGAAACAATGAAGATTGTTAAGAACTTACCAAAATTAGAAATAAGAGAAACTGAATAAGCTTATTAAAGCATGCTCACATAATGGGTATGATAAACTCATAAGGGGTATAGAACATAGCGATTAATCTATACCTCTCTTGTTAAGTTGATTACCTACCATCTTAAAAGGAGTGTTTATATGCGTTATTCTAAAAAGAAGAAACTTGCACTTTTAGATACTCTTATTTGGATTGCTTTAAGACTTTTAAGAAATCCCATCTTAAAGTGAATACGCTTCTTTTACATTGCCTTTAAAAGATTATACCGTAATTAAAATGATAGCTTTATTGTTATCAGAAGCTTTGTTTAAAGAGGGTTATATATATATATTCATTTTCTTATATTACTTATAGGTTTTGAAGGTTTCTCAAACCCCCAAAACACCTACAAAACCCTCTTAAATATATATTAAAGATTGTATTTATGTTTTGTGTTTAATATAGGTTGTTTATTTGAAAGATTAACTTATTGAAATATAATGACTTTTATTTTTTATTGAAAAATATGTAAAGGGGGGAGCGTAAAAAGCACCTCCAAAACCCCCTAAACCTCCAAAACTCATAACCATAATGGTCTTGATAGCATCTATTATGATTATAATCCCTTTCTTTTGAAAGGCTTAAAGGATCATATGCTTTTCATAAAGCACATTTTAATCATTTACTAAAATCATAAGATTCGTC
>NZ_JBHILT010000321.1:0-535 GCF_042193405.1 Bartonella sp. TT110JLCBS | reverse complement strand
AAATCTTGCACCAAAACCATGATCAGAGCCATACCACTGTTGAGTTTCTCAACTAGTGATCAAGGCTTTGGAGCGCGTCTTATTTTCTAAATTTCTGAAATCTTTTTGATATTTTTTAGGTGCTATTTCTTGTCTTTTTTTCCGATAAAATTGACTATTTTCTCTTTCCACGAGCGGGATTGCTCCTTGCTGATAACCTCTTGTTGATCATCAAAATCTTTTGCTACCCGTTCAATCAAAGCGTAACTCACTTGCTTCACCTTTGCTACTTCTTTGGCTAAAGCTAATGCACGTTCAAGGTGGGTTTTGTTGATGCTTTCGTCAAAGCCTAGGTGATCACCTGCCGTAAAGCTTTTCTGATAAGATTGTAAGGTCTCAACATCACCCAACAAAGCAAGAGCGCCAAGATGAAGTAAAGCATAATCCGTATTATCTGCTTTAGATGTTGCATCTTGTTGCCAAGGAGCAGTGCCATAATCAGAGCGAAGTCTTTTAGAAAGGTCAATGTCTGTTACCGCCCATTTTAGCGCGTCAT
>NZ_JBHILT010000320.1:0-538 GCF_042193405.1 Bartonella sp. TT110JLCBS | reverse complement strand
GTAACGGGTAGTCAGCTTTTTGAAACGAATGATAAGGTTGTTACTTATTTAGGGGGCAATGCAGCTTTTAATAATGGCGCGTTTACAGGACCGACTTATAGTTTATCCAAGGTTGATGCAGATGGTAAGATAACAGACAGTTCTTTTGATAATGTTGGTAGTGCATTTACTGGTCTTGATGATAATATCAAGAATGTTAATGCACGAATTAAGGAAGTTTCTGCAGGTGTTGCGCAAGATTCTTTATCGTGGAGCAAGGGTGATAACGCCTTTGTAGCTCTTCATGGGGAAGGTAAGGACAGAAACAATAGCAAATTGAAGTTTTTATTGGATGGAGAAATTTCTAAAGGTTCAACAGAAGCGATCACTGGCAACCAACTTTATTCGATGAATCAGACATTTGCGACCTATTTTGGTGGAGGTGCAGGTTATGATAAAGATGGACAATGGAAGGCTCCAAATTTTGTGATCAAGAAAGTTGATGCGGAAGGTAAAGAAAGTGAGGAAAGCTACAATAGTGTAGCGGAAGCCTTTGCTG
>NZ_JBHILT010000319.1:0-539 GCF_042193405.1 Bartonella sp. TT110JLCBS | reverse complement strand
GCAAGAGCTTTTACTCTTGGGAAAAAAGCAGAGCAACAAAAGCAAACAGAAAAAGCTTTAAAAGCAGCCACAACACGGCTTGAGGTAGAAAATGAAATTAATCAAAAAAGTGATGCTGATGTGCGTGCTGCTCTCTCTGACTGGTTGCACGACAAATAAATATGCTTCTTCTTGTGTTGGCTGGTTGCCAATTTATTTAGATAAGCAAGATCTGAACGCCATCAGTTCAAACTTAGCAAGAGAGATCTTAAAGCACAATAATCTAGGTGAACGCGTGTGTGGGTGGAAACATGGCTAGAAAAAAAACACAAGACGATACAGAGCTTACAGAAGCAGAAAAAGAAATCCTTCAAGAAATCATCATGACCTACAAAAGTGTAAAAGTGATGTCGCGTTATACGAAATGGATTGTACTCATTATACTCTTATTAGCGCTTGATTTTTCACGTATTATGGATGCATTAGTAAGTATTTTTACACAAAAACCAAATATCCGACTCTAAACATACTCTGAGACGCGCGAAATTCTTTAGAAAATG
>NZ_JBHILT010000318.1:0-544 GCF_042193405.1 Bartonella sp. TT110JLCBS | reverse complement strand
TATTAGTAATGAAATATCATTAAAAAGCACCGTTTGAATGGTTAATGATCCGTTCAATGAAGTGAACCCCCAAAGTTGGACAAAGAATCCAACTTTGGGGGTTTTACTATGACCAAGTTTAGTTTTGAAATTAAGCAATTAGCAGTTAACCAATACCTTCAAGGTATTGGCAGTACCAAAATTGCTAGAAACTTAGGTATCAAGAATCATTTCAATGTATTAATATGGGTCAAACGATACCGTAAATATGGCATTGATGGGCTAAAAATTCGCCGTTCAAAATATGATTACGATGGCAATTTCAAACTTAAAGTCTTAAACTGGAAAAAACATAATCGAGCCTCATACTCTGCCACAGCATTAAAATTTGATATTAGTAATTCTGGAACAATTGCCAACTGGCAAAAGAAACTAGATAGTGGTGGTGTACAGGCCTTGTTTACCAGAAGAGGACGGGCCAAACATATGACAACCAATCACAATAAACAAGCAATTCGAACATCATTAAGTGAGTGAGATCGTTGAGGGGCGGAAGACCGTGCGT
>NZ_JBHILT010000038.1:0-6044 GCF_042193405.1 Bartonella sp. TT110JLCBS | reverse complement strand
CAAGAGGGTGCTGATGGCAAGGTGCATGTGTCCTTTAATGGCATCTTTACTCCACCAGAGGAAGCCGCTGTTTATGCAGAGCAACATGCGAAGGATAAAAATAATCCGCTTTATTTTGTTGTGTTCCCAGAAGCCGATTCTGCTATCTCAGAACTTTTGGTCGCGGGCTATCAGAAGTTTATGGAAAATAACTTTTGGGGATTGACCAATTCCACACAAGAAGCGAAAGATTTGGTGTATAGCCATGGTATTACAGGGTTAGAACTTTATGGACATAGCCGCGGTACCATGACATTGGGGAATATGCTGTATTCTTTCAAACAAGAAGGTGTGCACGGAATAGCCGACAATACGAATATCAATTTCTATGGACCAGCCTTTAATGCTTTAGTTGCATCCGGTCTGTTGGGTTATGTGAGTGATGGCAAACAAACCACTATTGGCTTTGATGGGAATAGATATGACTTTGTAAGCAGAATTATTGGCGGCAATGGCTATACCTACGAGACAATACCTGCTGGCAGTAACGTTTTGACAGAATGGTGGAGAGTGATCATGAATCCCATAAGCTCCCATACCTGTCTTGGAGATGCGAGTTATAAATGTAGATATAATTATGGCACATCTCATCTAGAACAAAAACCTTGAATTAGATTATGGAGTAAAAAATGAAACAAACCTTAAAATTATTAAGTGCTGTAACTCTATTCAGTATAGCTGGGTGCCAGTTTAATAAAACTCCCACATCTTCTATAGGGGCATGGGAAAAGCCAGGAGCAGATTTTACTGAGATAGGAAAAGCCTTGTTAGAATGCGGTATGCCAACCCCTTATGATAAGGATCCAGAAAGTAGAAAGCTCAGTAATAATGCAATAGCAACAATTCATGCTTGCATGGTTCAATCAGGATTCCGCTATGAAGAAAGGGGGGGGGGATGGTGTGTAAATCATAAAGCGGAAAACCTTCCCATATGTCGTCCAGGTGCTGTCATACCACAGCGCAGTGTCAAGAAGCGCTTGAACAGTCCTTTTTGTAAAAAATATAAAAATAGTCGCAAATGCTATCCTTAAGTCTTGCTTGTGATGATCAACAATCCGCCATCCTTGCCTTCACTTGGAATGGCGCGATTGTTTCCTCAAGCAACCATTTCAATATTGTTCACCGTTGTTTTAAGTAGCGATGACAGAAAATATCAACAAGCTTCCGAGCTGTTTTATAGTAAATAAATCCATTGAAAGAGGGAAAAAATGAAGAAAATCTTAAAACTATTGAGTTGCATAGCTCTCTTAAATACAGCTGGATGTGTTAACCAACCTCCTCCATCAACTTTAGCATTATGGGAAAAGCCAGGTGTCGATAAAGCGATGATCCAACAATCCTTATCAAAATGTGGCTGGAAACCGGTTTATGCTTCTTCTAGTGATATGAATTCGTATGCGAGTGAATTTGCCTCAGTTTATGAGTGCATGAAAAAAGCAGGTTTCCGGTATAAATTGCAAGATTCAAAAGGGCTCTATTTTGTACAACCTCTGAAAAGTGACTCGTTTTTAGCTAATTTGATGCTAGCTGGATATCAGCAATTTATGGACAATGATACCTTTGGTGTGACCAACAAAACGAAACAGGAACGCGCTTTACTAACGCATTTTGAGGATGAAAGAAAACGTCAGCAAAAGCAAAAAGCTTTACAAAAGCGATCACCAAAGCGTCCTCCCCATCGTTAAAAAGGTCGTTAGATAAAATCACGAATGAAGTAGAGGATCAAAGCTGTCTCCTTCTTTATCCACGCAACGGGCACTTTTAATTTGGTGATTAAGATAGTCGACAATAGAGCAGGTGAGGTTTCATTACGGGGGATGCGTATTTTGAAGCCAAAGTCGTGGTGCAATCCACAGGATACGTTAAGCGGTTTGACTGAGGCTGGCGCATCTGGCAGTATGACAGTGGGCTTTAAGAAAGCAGAAGCTTCTTCTCAAGCTTTCACCGCGATGAGCACAACAATAGAAGCAGGACGCGCTGTCAACATGCAAGCCCACAAAGGCAGCATCCATGGTGTTGGAGCCGATATTATCGCTGGTACCGCGCCGGCAGAAAAAAACAGCCTGACCACAGGAAGCATTAGCACCAGTGATATCAGCAACGGTGCGCATGCGCAAGCTAGCAGCCAAGGTTTAAGCATTTCTGCGGGTGGTCCGATGTATCAGGGCAAATATGGTGTCGGGAAAAACATTGCTAAAAATCTCTTAGATCATTCAAAAGCCCAAGATTCAGAGGAAGGATATACCAAATCCGCCATTAGCGATGGCACCATCGTCATTACTGATGAAGCTGGGCAGAAGGCATTGACAGGGCAAGATGTTGAGCAAGCCATAGCCTCTCTTAATCGTGATACTGCCAGCGCCCATAAGGGTGTACAACAGCTCGATGTAGGCAAGCTGGAACAAATCGTCCATGAAAACCGCGAAATGGCAACCCAACTCTTAGAAGAAGGATTTAAATACAGCGATGACTCCTATAAAACCATGTTTATCAAAGAGCACCCCATCGCCGTTGTCGACCGTGATGAAAAGGGCAATATAATCTATAAAAAAGATGCAAATGGACAGTATATCAAAGACGCTCGTGGACAACCAATACCTCACGCACATTATTTAACGGATGAAGAAAAGCAGCATTTACAAGAGGGTGCTGATGGCAAGGTGCATGTGTCCTTTAATGGCATCTTTACTCCACCAGAGGAAGCCGCTGTTTATGCGGTTCAACATGCGGAGAATAAAAATGAACCGCTTTATTTTGTTGTGTTCCCTGAAGCCGATTCTGCTATCTCAGAACTTCTAGTCGCGGGCTATCAGAAGTTTATGGAAAATAACTTTTGGGGTTTGACCAATTCCACACAAGAAGCAAAAGATTTGATGTATAGCTATGGTCTTACAGGGTTAGAACTTTATGGACATAGTCGCGGGACAATGACATTGGGGAATATATTGTATTCTTTCAAACAAGAAGGTGTGCACGGTATAGCCGACAACACGAATATCAATTTCTATGGACCAGCCTTTAATGTTTTAGTTGCATCCGGTCTGTTAGGTTATGTGAGTGATGGCAAACAAACCACTATTGGCTTTGATGGGAATAGATATGACTTTGTAAGCAGAATTATTGGTGGCAATGGCTATACCTACGGGACACTCCCTGCTGGCAGTAACGTTTGGACAGAATGGTTGAGAGTGGCTACAAATCCCATAAGTTCCCATACTTGCCTTGGAGATGCGAGCGATATGTGCCAAAAGACTTATGGCTCATCTCATCGTGAACAAGTTCCTTCAAGTAAATCATGGAGTAAAAAATGAAAAAACCTTTAAAATTATTGAGTACATTAACTCTATTAATCATCACTGGTTGTCAATTTAATAAAACTCCTACCTCCTCTATAGGAGCCTGGGAGAAACCGGGAGCAGATTTTACTGAGGTAGGAAAAGCCTTGTTAGAATGTGGCATGCCAACCCCTTATGATACTGATCCAGAAAGCAGAAAGCTCAGCTACAATGCAATAGCAACCATAGAAGCTTGTATGTTTCAATCAGGTTTTCGTGATAAAGTGGGGGGAGGGACTTGGTGCGAGAATCATAAAGCCGAAAACCTTCCCATTTGTCGTCCAGGCGCTGTTGTTCCACAGCGCAGTGTCAAGAAGCGCTTAAACAGCCCTTTTTGTAAAAAATATAAAAATAGTCGCAAATGCCAACCTTAAGTCTTGCTGTTTGTGATGATTAACAATCCGCCATCCTTGCCTTCGCTTGGAATGGCGGGATTGTTTCCTCAACCAACCATTTCAATATTGTTCACCGTTGTTTTAAGCAGCGGTGACAGAAAATATCAACAGGTTTATGAGCTGTTTTATCGTAAAGAAACCCACTGAAGGAGGGGAAAAATGAAGAAAGTCTTGCAATTATTGAGCGGCATAGCTCTGTTAAGTATAGCTGGATGTGAGTATAAAGCTGAGGTTCCCTTATCAGCTTGGGAATTATGGGATAAGCCTGGTGCAAATACAATTGATATAGGGAAAGCGCTGTTAGAATGTGGCATGCCAACACCTTATAATCGTGATGAATACAACAGAAAGTTAGACGGAAATGCGAACGCATTAATTGAAGCTTGCATGGTTCAAGCAGGTTTTAGATATAAATCCGGATATTTGAGTTCGTGTGAGTTTTTTGATGCTCGTTTTCCGATTTGTCATTCAGGTGCTGTCATTCCAAAACGAAGTGTCAAGAAGCGTTTAAATAGCGCTTATTGCCAAAAATATAAAAATAAACCAGAATGCCAACCTTAAGCACTGTTTGTGATGATCAACAATCCGCCCTCCGTGCCTTCACTTGGAACGGCGGGATTGTTTTCTCAATCCATCATCTCAATATTGTTCACCGTTGTTTTAATGAAGCGGTGACAGAAAATATAAACAAGCTTATGAGCTTTTTTATTGTAAATAAATCCATTGAAAGAGGGGAATAATGAAGAAAATCTTAAAACTATTGAGCGGCATAGCTCTGTTAAGTATAGCTGGATGTGTTAACTCAATTCCCTCACTTTCTCCAGCATTATGGAGAAATAAAATACTTTTAGAATGTGGAGTACCGGACCTTAATAAGGTTGTGGCGCTAGATTTGAATCAATTTGCCAGTATTGAAATGTGTATGGCGCAATCAGGTTTTCGCCCTAGCTTTACAATACAAGATTGGTGTGAAAATCATAAATCAGACAACCTTCCCATATGTCGTCCTGGTGCTGTCATGCCTCAGCGAAGTGTTGAGAGACGCTTAAATAGCCCTTATTGTAAAAAGCATTCAGAACAACTTGAATGCAAACCTTAGGTCTTGCTTCAGCAGAGAAAGCTTTGAATTTACACCAAATAAAGCTCCAGGTTGATGAGCTTGAGAAAGCCTTGTCCGTTCTTACGTGACAAGGTTTTCTTTTTATGCCGCGTCGTTATAACGTTGCTGTTTTGCTTGCTCGATGACATTCAAAAGATCTGATTGTAACCAACGGGATAAAAAGCCAAATTTTAAAGGTTTTGGGAGAGAGCCATTGGTTACATGACGTCGGAATGTTGAAACACTCATATGAAGCAGTTTTGCACTTTCACGGTCTGTTAAAAGAATATCATTTTCTGTCATACTAAAATCCTTTCACTCTCAAAAAATGGCAACAAATCATAACCATTTATTAACCACATTTTTGTTCATTTTTGAAGGTATTTTATTTATAGAAAACAATATTTTATCATACAATTTCTGATGTGATAATTTATGAATCTTATTGAGAGAGAATGAGAGAAAAGAGAGCTAAAGTTATCCACAGATAATGGGGTTATGCACCCCATATCTTAAGATTGACCGGTGACATAAGCTGCCCATTTATCCATATAGACACGGCGCTGTTCTAGATAATCAGTACGACGATAGGCACGCTCTACTTTACCGCCGACCGTATGACTTAGAATAGTTTCAGCGACCTCATAGGGAGCATCGGTTGTCTCAGCGAGCCAATCACGTAAACTAGAGCGAAATCCATGGGGGCATGCCTCAATTTTATTGTCTCTCATATATTGAGCCATACAATTTGCAGCGAGGGGACCCCGACCGGTTGCAGAAAAGAAGAAATCATTGCGAGAAAGCAAGCGCGCTTGTTTTAAGATTTCTAATGCTTCTGATGATAGAGGCACGCGAAACTCTTCTGTAGTATCACGTCGACCTTTCATATTTTCAGCAGGGATTGTCCAGATATCGCCATCAACTTGGTCTTTATGAATATGACACAAAGGGTTGGTACGAACGCCTGTCAGAATAAGCAAACGCAAAGCCAGTTGTGTTAAGGTTGATGCTTCGCAAAGTGTTTTATAAAAGGCAGGGACATCTCTCCAATCCATAGCTGGAAAATTTTGCGTTTTATGACGTTGTTTACCTAAGAGCGCGCGTGCTTTTTCTGTTGCTTGTAAATCAACATTCAAACCCAAGGCAGCCGCATGTTTGAGACATATATTAAGACGA
>NZ_JBHILT010000317.1:0-545 GCF_042193405.1 Bartonella sp. TT110JLCBS | reverse complement strand
TTCCTTTGCGTGCCGATGTTCGCGAACAATTCAAGATTTTATTGAGGTTTTAATATGAAGCATGAAAGTGGTTTACCCTTTGCAATTGACAGATCTCGCGGCAAAGAGGAACAACAAAGCGTTGTCTTTTATGGCAGGCGCCCTTTTCTTCAAGCGGGTGAACTCAATGAGGTTCAAACCATCATCAGGGGGCGTCATGACCGTTTGGGACGCCTTGTGGCAAAAGAAGGAGACCGTGTTGAACGCGCTGATGCTTTTGTCAATAAAGAGACAAGGACCGTCACTTTAACGGATGGCAAGATTTATATCGCAGGCGACATCTTTCCTGTCTCAAATGCTGTCTTGGAGAATATTTCCATGATTGGGCGCGTGGAAATTGGTGTAAAGCTACAAAAGAAATGGGTGACATATGAGGATGATCCAGAGCTGTTGGGGCAAGTTGCCGGCAGTTTGGCAGAAGGAGAGCCCGGAGCGGCACGTGAAGTAGCAAAACTTGTCTGGGCACTAAAAGAGGATGCGCAGAATGGCACTTTCTTTCCGGTTTA
>NZ_JBHILT010000316.1:0-546 GCF_042193405.1 Bartonella sp. TT110JLCBS | reverse complement strand
ACTCACAGCAGAATCGACCGAAGCGGTCAATGGTTCCCAACTTTTGGCAACAAATACTGAAATTAATGAAGTAAGAGGCAGTATTCTTCTTAAGAAAAATGATGAGACAAAAGTTATCACTATTGGTAAGGATCTATGGGAACGATTTGATCTTGATTTTAGCGGCCCTAAAAGCGACCCTCGGACCATTTCAGGTGTGGGCGCTGGAATGCTTTCGGAAGAGTCGACGGAAGCAGTCAATGGTTCTCAGTTGTTTACTACAAATCAAAATGTTACAACTGTAGCCACGAATATAGCCAAGTATTTAGGTGGTGGCGCTAAATATGAAAATGGCGCGTGGACCGCTCCTAAATTTACTGTTAAGTCCGTTAAGGATGATGGCGAAACAGAAAACAAAGAATATCCTGATGTAGCGGATGCACTTGCCGGTGTTGGAAGTTCTATCACGAATGTTCAGAATAAATTGACTGAACAGGTTAATAATGTGATTACCAAAGTGGAAAGCGAGAGCTTTGTTCAGCAAGATAAGACAACGAGTCGTCTCAC
>NZ_JBHILT010000315.1:0-547 GCF_042193405.1 Bartonella sp. TT110JLCBS | reverse complement strand
AGAAAGGATTTTAGTATGACAGAAAATGATATTCTTTTGACAGACCGTGAAAGTGCAAAATTGCTTCATATGAGTGTATCAACATTCCGCCGTCATGTGACCAATGGCTCTCTCCCCAAACCCCTAAAATTTGGTTTTTTATCGCGTTGGTTACAATCGGATCTTATCAATGTCATCGAACAAGCAAAACAGCAACGTCAAAGTGACGCGGCATAAAAAAAACCTTGTCACGTAAGGACGGACAAGGTTTTCTCAAACTCATTACCCTAGAGTTAGCATAATCCGTCCTATGGTGCAATATTCATAGGATAAAAACATGTTTTCTTAATATAAATGCTCGGGGCATCACAAATGCCTTGCATGGGGTTTGGCATGGATATTATGGGATAGCCCGTTGTCCTGCTCATGATGATAGGCTGCCTAGCTTATCCCTTACCAATGGACATGATGGGCGCCTTTTACTCACTTGTTATGCTGGCTGCTCTTTTAGAGAGATCATACAAGCGCTCATCAGAATTGGCTTGCTTGGAAAACAAGCTTATGATCA
>NZ_JBHILT010000314.1:0-547 GCF_042193405.1 Bartonella sp. TT110JLCBS | reverse complement strand
CAATCGAGTGTGATGTTGAAAGCCAATCAGAACAAATCAAAACGATAGAAACCAAACAACCAATCATTCACGAGCAAAATATCAATCTTTCAAACGAAGCTAACAACCGATGGCAAATTAACGAAGCGATGATTGAGAAATTGCCTTCACGAAAAGTTAAAAAGGTTGGAAAAAAACTTTCAGAAATCTTTGACACGATGATGCCTGCTTATTTTCCAGAGAAAGCAAACTTTTTTGAAGAAAGCAAGAAAACAAGGGAAAAACAAGAAGTTGAAAGAATACTAGAAGATTTCAAGCCCGATTTTCAATACGCAACTGAACAAGGATTAACGCATGATGAAGCCTTATCAGAATTTGAAAAATTTGTACGCTTTTCAAAAAACAATCCATGTTGAAATGCAAATGAACGCGATTGGCAAAGCGCTTGGGATAATTGGATTACGCATCCAGAATATGGATTGGTAATTAAGAAACACAAAAAATTAGAAACGGAAAAACTATATGCAACCGCATGCTATAAATCATCATCAAACAATTTCGCAAATAA
>NZ_JBHILT010000313.1:0-548 GCF_042193405.1 Bartonella sp. TT110JLCBS | reverse complement strand
ACAAATCCAAAAGTATGAAAAAAGCTTAAATCGCGTGAGCGCAGGGCGTTTAAAGGAAATTTCCGATATTTTGAATGTTCCACTTGCCTTTTTTTACACTGATATCATCAAAAAAGACAACACCCCGTACCATTATGATGAAATCGCCTCGAGCAAAGAGGAATATTTGCTTTTAAAAAGTTTTAGAGTCCTCACATCTGTCAAGCAGAAAGCAATTTTAAACTTAATTTGTGATCAAAATTAAAACGCTTTAAAAGCATAGCTATAGGGTACTACATGCCCTATTCTTGGCTTTCTCCCCACACCTTCAAAGGATGCAACCCCCTTCTTAAACCGGTTGATGAATAATCCGCCTTCTCAAAAATAGCTCCTTCTCAGATTCCCATTTCATATGGTTCCTTTCACAAAATTATACAAGCAAGCCCTCCCTTGAATATTCATCACACTCTCTTATCAAAACACCCCTATAAAGTTTTATATCTTATATCACCACACCCGCAAACAATAGCGTTTTACAGCACAACAGAATAAGTATTTATCCGTATTTA
>NZ_JBHILT010000312.1:0-553 GCF_042193405.1 Bartonella sp. TT110JLCBS | reverse complement strand
CGTCCATGTGGTGAGTTATAAGACTTCTCCGTCGAATCATCATTTGGAGTCTTTGGTTATCTTTGCACAAGTAGGGACATTAAGGTGTGGCTGCCTTTGTGCCCTTCCAACACATGAATTGACTTGAATTTTCTTGGAAGTTGGTACACACCCTCATGTTCATGGACTCCTCTTGTGTCTTGACACTTGTCTTGTACAAAAGCTCCAACAATACGTCTTTATAACCCATCTTTGCTTCCTAATTCCTCTTCAACACTTTCACAACCTAATTGCACAAGAGAACACCAAAATACACATAATGAGACATAATCCATGATAAAATGATGCTCAAAGTATGTAGACAAATAGATAAAATATGTTCACTCAAGCACTTATCAAGTGAAACAAAGGCTCTCATGCAGTCATCATTGAACTCAAACGGGACATCTTTTTCTAACAATTTTGTTAAGGGTCTAGCAATCTTTGAGAAATCCTTGATGAATCTTCTATAAAAACCTGCATTCCCAAGGAAACTTCGGATGGCCTTTACTGAAACCGGGGGAGGTAGCTTCTC
>NZ_JBHILT010000311.1:0-553 GCF_042193405.1 Bartonella sp. TT110JLCBS | reverse complement strand
TGCCGGCACCACACACCAAAAACAAAAGAGGAGAGGAAGAGGCTAGATCTCTCCTTCTTCCTTAATCCAAATAGGGATCTAAAACGATAGAATAAGGAAAGGCTAGGGTTTTACAATTAATCATAAAATAAATATAATCATAAATGGAAATTTTTCATTTTCCTCTATTGTAACCCCTAAGCATGTAGGAATTTTAAAAAAATAAATTCAATTAAATTGGGGTGGGGCCCACAGCTCATCAATTTATTAGCGGCTACTTCACCGTCGATACGTACAAATTGGCGTATTCGGAAGCTATTTTCCCCATACCAGAAGATGACAAGCCTACAGACGACAATCGAGAACTCCAGTTGCGTCCTCCTGTAACGAGAAGGCAACCTGGGCGTCCGAGACGGAAGAGGATCGAGTCACAACCGACGGAGGTCCGCGAGTTACGTTGCAGTCGTTGCAACGCGGCCGGTCATAATCGTAGGTCTTGTAATGAAACTGTCGCCGACTAGTCATTGTAAATAGACAGCTACTTTAACAAGAACAAACTATTTTATTGTGAACT
>NZ_JBHILT010000310.1:0-554 GCF_042193405.1 Bartonella sp. TT110JLCBS | reverse complement strand
CGTAACAAAGTGACAAGTGTGGGTATGATTGGGTGCATCGAGATTCATAGCGAGTAACATGAGCGATGCGAGGGGATTGCCACTCTCTGAGGAGAGAGAATATCACCGGCCACTTGATCGGTGAAACTGAGTAGTGCGTGGCCACGCCCAAGTTAAATGGTAAGGGTTATCATTTATTTGACCTAGTCAGTTCACCGAGGATCAAGAAATCGATCGACAAATAAAATAAGGGTGACTAAGCTCCATGCCTTATGTTGATCGAGATATTCAATTGGCAAAGGAATCGGATAAGGTTACAAAGGTTAGTTGATTACCCAGTCGACCTCCGTTTTAATTCGGGTGGTCACATTGCCATGCTAGACGGCATTTGTGACTTATGGGTCTTTACGTGGTTAAAATCCCATTGCCGATTTTAAAATGGACCTACAGGATCGCACACGTAAAAGCTGTGAAATCCGGACTCAATCAAATGAGTCGAATAGCAAAATTGAGTTTGGATAAATCATGAGTTGATTTGGTCTAACCGCGAATGTGTAAGGATTGAGTTATGTGAT
>NZ_JBHILT010000037.1:0-6090 GCF_042193405.1 Bartonella sp. TT110JLCBS | reverse complement strand
AAGGAACTGATTTTAATAACGTATTACTTTCTTAAAAGAGGGAAACTATGAAAGATAGTAATTTACAAAACAATAATGAAAATACTCCCATCAATGATAACGATAATGTCTCTTTAAACGAAAATACTTGTTTAAAAGCCATTTCTTATGAACAAGCCTTGCAACAAAATGGTTGGGGGCAATTACAACCGATTGCTACGGCTCTCTTACCCGTCGAGCCTTTTAAAATATTCCTGCTTCCAACACCATTAATAAACTATGTTTATGACGTTGCTGATATTCAACAATCTTCTATCGATTTTGTTGCTGTTTCTACTTTATGTGGATTGTCTGCTGTCATTGGAAATGGCGTGCGAGTTTCTCCAAAACAACATGCCAATTGGAAAATTGTTCCTAATCTCTGGGGTGCCATTGTGGGGGAACCTTCAACTATGAAAACAGATACCATGGAAGCTGCTTTAGCACCTCTTGATGTTTTTCAAGAGGAATGGCATCAAGAATGGTTAAAGAAGAAAAAACAGCAAGAAACAAAAGATATTCTTATTGAATTAGACAAAAGAGAAAAGAAAAAACAAGCCTACAAAGCACTCAAAGATCAAGACGAGGAACAAGCCCTTGCTCTTCTTTCTCAATCTCTTGAACATAAAGAAAGTGAGGAAGATGACACGCTTAATAAACGACGTCTTATTGTCAACGATGTGACCGTCGAAAAGCTTGGGGAATTGTTAAAAGAAAACCCCCGTGATTTATTGTTGGTTCGTGATGAATTATCTGGTTTTTTATCCGATTTGGAACGGAAGGAATATCAATCAGACCGTTCTTTTTATCTAACAGCTTTTAATGGCAAAAAATCATACACCTATGACCGTATAGGACGTGGAACCATTTTTATTCCCAATGCAACCATTTCCATTATTGGGGGCATTCAACCTTCACGGATTATTCCCATTATTCAAGCAATGCACCATGGAACAAATAATGACGGCTTATTGCAACGATTTCAAATGCTGGTGTGGCCCGATGAACGAAAAGAGCGGTTATGGGTTGATAGACCTCCCAATCAAAAGGCATGGGAAAGTTATCAAGGAATTTTTCGTTCTCTTTATGATAAACCATTAGGATCACCAAAACACCCTATTACCATACGCTTTTCTGCTGAAGCTCAAGAAATGTTTCGTGTATGGTGGGAAAATTTTCAAAGAACAATCAAAGGAGGTCATTTCTCATCAAGTTTACAAGCGCATCTTTTGAAAATGAATAAAACCATACCAACCCTTGCATTGATTTTTGAATTGAGTGAAGGGGGGCGTTTTGAAATCAATAGAGATGCCCTTGAGAGAGCCTTATATTGGGAAGAATATCTGATAAGTCATGCAAAACGTCTTTATGCGGCGAATGATACATTAACAGCAGAGCGTGCAAAATTAATTGTAGAGCGCTGTGATCTTTTACCCAATGTTTTTACGGCAAGAGATATCTATAGACGGTGTTGGAGATCTTTAAAAGACAATGGAGCCGTTAAGCAAGCTTTAGAGCTTTTATGTCGTTGTAACTATATTCGTGAATTTCCTATAGAGGGGAATGAATTAGGTCGGCGTCCTGATAGACGGTATGAATGGCATCCTTTGGTTAAAAACAACAGCATAAAACAATAAAGAAATCTCTTTTGAAGTCTTTAAGACAACCACGCAAAACTCTTTTTATGGCATTCTCATCAAGGAACTTTTTTCCAAAAGCAAATGATCTGAGGACCTTATCAGAAGAGTTTTGTCAGTCTTGTCAGTTCATTCTAGCTCCTATATTATTTTTTTTAAATGAGAGAAAATTAAAAACATTATATTTCAATAGGTTAGTATTTTAACGATACAACCTATATCGACAATACAACCTTAAATACAATCAATAATATATATTTGTCAGTTTGTGTCTGTAAATTGAACTAACAAACTAGATTATTTTAGTGACTCATAAAATCTATCAAAATAATCATTATGATATTTTAAAAGCACATGCTTCATTTGTCTTTTTCCATAAAATAAACAGCAAATTTCACTATTTTGCTGATCTGATCTCTCTCATGGGCTGTGGATAAACAGCATTTAAAAAACTCTTTTGAAAAAATTATCGGCTTTTTTAGCATTTTTCTGCATTTTTTCTCAATTCGTTCAAAATGGATTTAATAAGCTTCATTTTAATTCTTTTGAAGAGACTTAAACCCCTTATACGAAAACGGAGCTCTGTTGTAACAGGGCGTGAACTGGATCATTTGCACGTGAATTATGAAACTGTAAAACCTTATCCCGTAACCTTTAAAAAAGGTAATCCAAAAGTTACAGAGATCTCTAATCCAGAAAAATTCTATTACGTGACTGAAATGAAATTCGCAAAAACAGGTAAAGAGAAAGATAAAACCACTGTTATTTATAATAACAATATCACAATAACAGATATCCCTCTTGACGCTTGTGAGTATATCGTTAATGGTAAATCCGCTCTTGAATGGGTTATGGGGCGTCAATGTGTTAAGACTGATAAAAAGAGTGGCATTGTTAATGATGCCAATCGTTATGCTGTTGAAACCATTGGCAACCCTGCCTACCCTCTAGAGTTATTTCAGAGGGTTATTACCGTAAGTTTAGAGACAATGAAAATTGTTAAGAACCTACCAAAATTGGAAATAAGAGAAACTGAATAACTTAAAAGCATGCTCACATAATGGGTATGATAAACTCATAAGGGGTATAAGGTTTTATACCTATAGGTTCTTATATCCCTTTTATAAATTGCTGACATACAATCTTTAAAAGGATAATTTATCATACGTTATTTAAAAAGAAGAAACTTGCACTTTTAGATACTCTTATTTACATTGCCTTTAAAAGATTAAACCGTAATCTAAAATGATAGCTTTATTGTTATCAGAAGCTTTATTTAAAGAGGGTTATGTATATTCATTTTCTTATATTACTTATAGGTTTTGAATGTTTCTACCCCCCCAAAACCCTTACAAAACATAGAGCATTAGTTGAATTTATAGGTTGTACTATTGATATAGGTTGTTTTTTGAAAAATTGATAAAAAATAACATATTGAAATATAATGACTTTTATTTTTTATTGAAAAATATGTAAAGGGGGGCGTAAAAAGCACCTCCAAAACTCATAACCATAATGGTCTTGATAGCATTTATTATGATTATAATCCCTTTCTTTTGAAAGGCTTTAAAAGATCACATACTCTCATAAGACATGTTTTAATCATTCACTAAATGATCACTTTTGTCGATTCAATGTACTGACATAAACTGACAAATATATATTTACAGTTGTATTTATTTGTTATGGCTGTTTTAATAAGTTGTATTTTGAAAAATTCATAAAACTTAACTTATTGAAATATAATGATTTTAATTTTCTCTCATTTAAAAAAAATGATATAGGTTCTAAAAAGAACTGACAAAAATGACAAAAGTTTATTAAAAGGGATTTTGCTCATCTCTATAATGATCAGTTTCTATTGAGATGTTTTCATAAGTGTTTTCATAATGGTCTATAAATCACAATTATCATATATCCTATTTATCATTTCTCTTATGAAACTGAAAAATGATGCCATGGCTATAAAGAACATAACAGCTATAGAGAAAGCGTAAAAACAGTAAACTTGAATACTCATATGCAAATGAAAGCATTTGTTATAAAGACAGTCCCTATAAAGGCTGTTAAGTCTAAAATGTGTTATTAAAAGAAATTAACAGAAATCTTAAAAGCCATTTAGTGACAAAATTGATAGGTTATAAAGTTTAAAATACGCATAATGAGAGCGTTTCTAAAATATTATAAATGTATAGATTCAGAAAATACGCAATCGTTTCACAAAGCCCGTAATATAGCTTTAAAAGCACATAAATATAAAAGAAGCAATTAATAAGCATAAGATATTATCAATACATAACGTATTTAAAAAATAAGAAAAAATATCAAAAAAGATAGAATATTATTTGACAATAAATACGTATTTTGTTATATAAATAACCAAGTGATGAAAACACTAAACATGTAGCGAAAAGGTTGCGATAAACCTAATCCTATTATAAAACTGGCTATCTTTTATGCTCTAATTAGCATATATGATGATTTTGTCGGGTGTGGTTATGCTATACAATACTCTTATGAGGAAGGCATAACAACGGACTACATGCCGTGTTTTCAACACCCGGCGCCTTTATAGGCTGTCAATTGAAAACACTAAATCATGTAGGTTTTAATTATGACAAATATCTCAAAAAACACCCCCATTATCTCTAATATTGCGAATGAAACCGCGTCTGTTAATCAACAAGAGCCTGCAAAAAAATACGAATTTATTGATGATTGTGAATATATCGATGGTCATTTCTTAACTCGAATTAGAGCCTTAAGAGATTTTGATGATGTCAAAAAAGGCGATTTAGGGGGGTATATTGAAAGTGAAGATAATCTCTCTCATGAAGGTAATTGCTGGGTGTATAATAAAGCTCGGGTCTTTCAAAATGCACGCGTCTTTGGAAATGCTAAAGTAAAAAGCTTTTTTGTTGATGTCTATGGTAATGCTCAAATTTATGGGAATGCTATTTTTGAAGGTATGACATTAAAGGACAATGCAAAGCTGTCTGGTAATGCGCATGCTAACAACGCCGTTGTAATTGAAGGCAATGCACAAATTTATGATAACGCCCGTGTCACTGATCATGCTCATATTTCCGATAATGCTGTCATTTGTGATGATGCCCATGTCGGAGGCAATGCAAAAATAAGTGGCTCTGCTTACATTTGTGATGAATCACGTGTTTTTGATGATGCCGTTATTTGTGATGCTCTTATCTCTGGTTCTTCATATATTCATAGCAATGCCTCTTTAACAGCTAATGAAGATATCTGTGATGATGCATATCCTGAGTTTGGGAGCGAAGATGATTATTATCGTCATGAGTATTATGCTGATTTTGAAGGGTATTATGACGATGATAATGACAGCGAATATGAAAGTGATGCTGCGTAAATGACACGCGCGGGCGGTGCGGGGGCGCCCTCCTTTAAACATCTCATTTAAAAATTTAAATCTCTATAAAGGAATTGTGCTCATGCAAAAGAAGTTTGCACTCACAAATGAAACGCGTGTAATTAATAATCATACCCTTTATCGCATTAAAGCATTAAAAGACTTTGCTGATGTTAAAGCAGGTACTTTAGAGGGCTTTATTGAAAAGGAAGATAACCTTTCTCATGATGGCAATTGCTGGGTTTATGATAATGCTTGTGTTGTAAAATCTGGTCGTGTTTATGAAAATGCAAAGATATATGGCAATGCTGCCATTGGTGGTTTTGTTTATGGCAATGCGCATGTATATGATAAAACCCGCGTGTATTTTGGAGCTCATGTTTATGATAATGCGCATCTTTCTGATAAGGTGTGGGTTTATCAATATGCAAGGGTTTATGGGAATGCAAAATTAACAGGAAGTGCACGCATTTATAGCAAGGCTGAGGTTTATGATCATGCTGTTGTAAGTAGCTCTTCAAAAATTTATGGCAAGGTTTATGGCAATGCTAGCGTGGGTGGGTATGTTAAGGTCTATGGTTCTGTTTATGGGAATGCAAAAGTGACTGGTTATCACACCATTAGAGGTTTGGTACATGGCAATGCAAGGTTAAAAAGAGATGGTTATTCATATGTCAAACAAAACTTTTATTATGCATATAGAATTCCTGAAGATTGTGAAATTTATGAAAACGATACCGTTGTAAAGATTATTGAAAATAACGCTGCGTAAATAATGCGCGGGCGCGGCGGGGGCGCCTGCTTTCCAACCCAATTTTTCCATTTCAAATTTTATCAAATGTTTATCACATTAAATTGTGAGGGTATCTCTATGTGCAAAAAATACGAATTAACCAGTGAAATCAAAAAAATCAAACATGCTCTTACTCGAAATATTATAAGCCTTTATCGCATTAAAGCTTTAAAAGATTTTGATGATGTACAGGCGGGGTCTTTAGGCGGCTTTATTGAAAAGGAAGTTAACCTATCCCATGATGGTAATTGCTGGGT
>NZ_JBHILT010000309.1:0-554 GCF_042193405.1 Bartonella sp. TT110JLCBS | reverse complement strand
TTTGAATCGTCTATTTTTTTAGAGGGAACAGATATTAATGTGGAAGTCGTTAATGATAAAGTACCTCTGAATGTAGTTGGTTTACATAGTTCTGGTGGATCTCAAATAACGATGAAATCTGGATCAATTACTTTTGCAAAAGGTGGTGTGGGGATTTTGGCGGAAGACGAAGGATTTGTTAAACTATAAGATGTTAGAATTCGTATTGCTGAAAAAGAGAGAAACAATGAGGAATCTCCAGAAGGAACTTTAGGTGAAGAGGCTGCTTCTAGTGTACTGGATCCGAGTGTTGTTTTTTTATTGGAAGATGGTTTTGTTTCTTCTAATCGTGTAATCTTTAACGGTTCTAATGCTATTGTTCTATGGATAAATAGTAACTACAGTATTGAAAATGGTTTCTTGAGTGTCATTACTCCAAGGTCTAGTGGTGGAAAGGTCGATAGTTTTATTGAATTTGTTAAGAATAATTTTGCTGATGACTATGCCAGCATTAGGTCTGCTATCAATTATTCGGTTATTACAGTAGAAGATAGAGGCTCTTATGGTATATATTT
>NZ_JBHILT010000308.1:0-554 GCF_042193405.1 Bartonella sp. TT110JLCBS | reverse complement strand
GATGATGTACAGGCGGGGTCTTTAGGCGGCTTTATTGAAAAGGAAGTTAACCTATCCCATGATGGTAATTGCTGGGTGTATGATGAGGCTTGTGTCTATGGTCATGCAAGAGTGTATGATGATGCAAAAATACGCCATTTTTCTCAAGTCTGTGGTCAAGTTTATGGCAATGCTGAAGTCTATGGAAAAGCTTTTATCTCTCAATATGCTAAAGTTTATGACCATGCTTTTGTCTATGGCAATGCTCATGTTTATGGCAATGTTTATGGGTATGCTCATGTGAATGGTAGTGCCCGCATTCTTGCTGATGCTCATATTTATGATCATGCGCATGTTTCTTATGATGCTACGGTTTTTAGTTATGCACGCGTTTATGGTCATGCCAAGGTTTCTGGCTTGGCTTGTATTTATAGCCATGCAAAAATTTATAATTATGCTGTTATTAATGGTCGTGCAAAAATTTATGGCAAGGTTTATGGGAATGCTTGTGTGAGTGGCTCTTGTGAGATTTATGGCTCTGTTTATGGCAATGCTAAAATCTCATATTGTGCAAC
>NZ_JBHILT010000307.1:0-555 GCF_042193405.1 Bartonella sp. TT110JLCBS | reverse complement strand
AAGCATTACTAAGGTTTGAGGATGATCTTTACGGATCGCAAAGTAACCACCATTCATCTTACCAGTGAATTGTTTAATGCTTTCATCGAGAACCTTTGGAGCGACTTTTTTCAGCATTTCACGTTTTTCTTTATTTAAATCGAACGCCTGTAGGAAGAAGTAGCCATCAAAAGAGTCATCACCGACGTTGTAGGTTGTTTCCAATTGAATTGATGACCCAAAAATGTTGGGCTGATCAGAAAGATCCAATAGAATATAATTATCTTCGGTAGTTAAGTTTTCAGCCATAACAAAACGACGATTAGGATTGGCTTCAATTTCATCATTAAAATATGATTTTGAACCTAATGCGTAGTTAATTACTTTAATCATTCGATTCACTCCTTTATGATATGTATTATACACTAGTTTTTAAAATGCTGATTAATGATTAGATATTCATTAAGGGATGTATTTCATCAATCTTAATTAGAGAGATGTAAACTTGACTACAGTGGTAAATCGGTTAAAATTAATATACTAAACGATAGTGACTGGGGGTGTAAAGATGGAGAA
>NZ_JBHILT010000306.1:0-556 GCF_042193405.1 Bartonella sp. TT110JLCBS | reverse complement strand
AGATAATTTCACTTGCAATAATAATAAAGAAAGGGAGGTGAAGTATGTCAACTAAGTTGCCATGGACGAGGCTTTTTTCTTCACAATGGATTGTTGATGTTAGTGGCATGAGTATAGTGGAAAAAGGTCTTTATATGACACTTGTCTTATATATGTATGAAGAGCGCCGCCCTATTATTGAAGATGCTCCCAAATTAGCACGGTGGGCAGGTTGTTCAGTGAGAGTTCTAAAAAATACATTAGACATCTTATTACGCGATGAGAAGATCATACGTTTAGAAGATGGTCGTTTGTGGAGTTTAAGAGTTGAAGAGGAACTCAATAACTCAAATGATAATTTAAATAAGTTTTCAGAAAGAGCACAAAAGGCAGCAAAGGCAAGATGGGATAAAAATACAACTTATGCTTGTAATTATGCTAAAAATGCTAATAGCAATGCTTATGCAATGCTAGATGATGCCATTAACATTAACAATAACAAAAAAATAAAAATATTATTTTATCAAAAAGAGAAATTGATTTTGAAAATTTAGAAACAAACGATTTTGTTGAAAAG
>NZ_JBHILT010000305.1:314-557 GCF_042193405.1 Bartonella sp. TT110JLCBS | reverse complement strand
GTTAGCCGCATCTTTTGCGCCTTCGATATCGCTTAAATCAGCAAATGAGAAAGTTTTATCCGCTGCCATTTTGCCATTGAGAGCGCTTTCTAGATCTGCGATTTCGTTGATCGTATGCGTGTGTTGTAAAGGCGCTTTTCCCTCTACCTTGTCCTCAACATCCGCAATGGCTTGATCAATTTTGGTCAAGTTTTCCCGCAAGATTGGGAATTCAGAACTGATAAAACGACCTTCTTTAGGCAA
>NZ_JBHILT010000305.1:0-243 GCF_042193405.1 Bartonella sp. TT110JLCBS | reverse complement strand
CCAAAATCACACACCATTGACCGCGCTGCTGGTCCACCGGTAAGCGTGAGTTTCAAGCGCGCTTGTTTGGCGCCTTTATCACTACTGATAAATTTGCGCTCTGTCCAAAGCGGTTCAGCGAGTTGCTCTGTTTCCTCTAATTTCAAAGGGGTGAAAGCACCATCATCCAGTTGCATCTCGAGTGTAAAGGTTGCACCACCTGGTAAAAAGGTTTTGATATAGCTGGTCAATCTTGCTTTTTCA
>NZ_JBHILT010000304.1:0-557 GCF_042193405.1 Bartonella sp. TT110JLCBS | reverse complement strand
AGCTCTCGGAGAGTGCCAAGGCTGGTATGGAACAAGCGGGCGAAGATCTGGCTAATTCGATTGTCGATGGCTTTATGGCACCTATCACAAAGTTGAGCGATTTTTGTAAATCTTTGCCTAGCCGCATTAAGGGGTGGATTGGTTCCATTGATGTAAGAGAGTTTTTGCCAAGTTTTTTGGGGGGCAAAACAACCATTCAACCGATTGCACAATTTGCAGGGGCGGGGCGTGCAAATTCCCCTTTCACAGAAGCAAAAGGCAAAGAGCATTCCACTATCACACACAATCAAAATGTCACAGTGCATGTCAATGGTGCGCGTGATCCTGTTGCCACCGGTCGTGCGGTTGCCCATGCCATTCAACGGGTACGCGCCAATGCATTGCATGGCGGGACAGAATGAGGGGAGGGAGCCTATGAGAGATCCTTTGATGATGTTAGGATCACATCAATTTTATGTGGACTGGCTGAATTTCCAATCCTTTGAAGAAGAGTTTTCTGCCTCATGGGTTTGTATGGAGCGTTTTGGCAAGGCACCCAGTTTGCAATTTACCGGCTA
>NZ_JBHILT010000303.1:0-558 GCF_042193405.1 Bartonella sp. TT110JLCBS | reverse complement strand
AGTTATAAAAAATGCAAAAGAAGTCGATCTAAGGTACGAGATAACAACACAAACAAGCAATACTCCACAACAACATGATCAAACCACACCAAAGATGATAAGAATAATTATGATAAACACCTAAAGATGGACTTATTCAAAAGTAAAGCTAGTAACCGAAATTAACAACTAGAACAGTAACAAGAACACCTAGAATACGAAAAATGAAACAAACACCCCCGAATGCTTGGGTTGCTGATAAACGTCTAAATGTACGTATTTTTATACGTATATGTGTGCATGCTTTCCGTATTTTATTGATGATATGTTGCCCTCTTTTCTGTCTAAATTGGTAAACTTCGTGTTTCAGGTACAATGATGCCTAGGTGGACTCAAAGACGCGATTTGAGAGGAAATCAACGCCGAAAATGTCGTTTTAGGGTCCCTGGCACTGTAGCAACACTATAGCAGCCTGAAGCACGAACATATTGAAGAATTGCCGAAGTCTGGATGCTCATGCGGGTTGCCATGTGGGCCCATTGTGAACCGTATAACACTGTAGCAACAGTGCTGTAGCAG
>NZ_JBHILT010000302.1:311-558 GCF_042193405.1 Bartonella sp. TT110JLCBS | reverse complement strand
CACACGGCTTGGCTCAATATGATTTATCCGCGCTTGCGTTTGGCACAGACCTTATTGCGTGACGATGGGGTGATTTTTATCTCAATAGATGATCATGAAGTTCATAATTTGCGCAAAGTATGTGATGAAGTGTTTGGCGAAGAGAATTTTGTTGCGCAGCTGGTGTGGAGGAAACGCACTGGTGCTAATGATGCGCAAAACAATGTAAGTACAGACCATGATTACATTTTGTGTTATAGTCGCAGGC
>NZ_JBHILT010000302.1:0-287 GCF_042193405.1 Bartonella sp. TT110JLCBS | reverse complement strand
GGAGTACAAAAGAGTTTTGCAAATTATACCAACCCCGATAATGACCCGCGCGGGCCTTGGATGGCTGATAATTTGACATGCAATAAAACAGCATCAGAGCGGCCAAATCTTAATTACCCGATTACTGATCCAAAAACGGGTGTAGTTTACCAGTGTAATCCCAATCGTGTATGGGCTTATGAAAAAGGACGAATGGCAAACATCATCAAAGAAGGCAAGGTGATCTTCCCAAAAAACGGACAAGGTACGCCTACTTATAAACGTCATCAAACAGAAGTTAAATCTCA
>NZ_JBHILT010000036.1:0-6113 GCF_042193405.1 Bartonella sp. TT110JLCBS | reverse complement strand
TATGCTGGCTGCTCTTTTAGAGAGATCATACAAGCGCTCATCAGAATTGGCTTGCTTGGAAAACAAGCTTATGATCAGACGCTTTCTTTATCAAAACAGATTTCTGCTGATCTCAAACGAGCAAAACAGAAAGCAGAGAGAGCAAAAGCAATTTGGCAACAATGCCAACCAATCAAAAATACTTTAGCAGAAACCTATTTACGTATGCGGGGTATTACATGTGATTTGCCTGCTGATTTACGCTTTCACGACAACTGTCCGCACCCATTAGGGATTACACTGCCCGCGTTGGTGGCTCTTGTTAAGGGTGCTGACTCCTTTGCTATTCATAGAACCTTTTTACAAGCCAATGGCTGCAAAACAGATCAGAAACCAGCAAAAGCCATGTTGGGATCTGTAATGGGCGGTGCTGTGCATTTAAGTCAAGCCAATCCAAAACATCTGGTTATTTGTGAAGGCATTGAAACGGGGCTGTCTCTGCTGTCTGGGTTGTTATCAGAGCCCGTGAATTTATGGGCGTCTCTTTCAACCAGTGGCATGATGCGTATGAATTTACCCCATACAAAAGGACATCTGACAATTGCAATGGACGGCGATGATGCGGGTCGTAAAGCAGGTTTTACCCTAGCTGCACGTGCTTATAGCCAAGGCTTTGAGGTCTTTATCATGCAAGCCCCTAACGCTTTAGATTTCAATGATTTTCTCTATTATTCAAGGTAAGTAATATGACAAAAGATAATCAAAATATTTTAGAGAGTAATACCCCTGTCAATGATAACGATAATGCTTGTTTAAAAGCCATTCCTTATGAACAAGCCTTGCAACAAAACGGTTGGGGGGGAATTAAAACCACTTGAATATACTCTCTTACCCGTCGAGCCTTTTCATGCTGCGCAAATGCCTTTAACTTTAAGTCGCTATGTTTATGACGTTTCAGAGCGTCAACAAGCTCCAATGGATTTTATTGCTGTCTCTGCTTTATGCGGTTTGGCGGCTGTCATTGGTAATGGCGTGCGGGTTGCTCCAAAACAATATGATGATTGGACGATTGTCCCTAATCTCTGGGGCGCTCTTATTGGTCAATCATCAACATATAAAACACCAGCCATGAAAGCCGCTTTAGCGCCCATTACTTGCCTTCAAAAGCAATGGTATAAAGAGTGGTTAAAACAGAAAGAAAAACAAGAAATTGAAGAGAGATTTGAAACTTTAGACAAACGAGAAAAGGAAAAACAAGCCCATAAAGCGATCAAAAAAGGAGATCTTGAAACAGCCCGTGCTCTTTTGTCTGAAGCCCCTTCTAAAGATAATACACATGATGATGATGTCTCTCGTTTTATTGTCAATGATGTGACGGTTGAAAAGCTTGGGGAACTCTTAAAAGAAAACCCCCGTGGTCTCTTAATGGTTCGTGATGAGTTATCTGGTTTTTTAACCAATCTAGAAAGAAAGAAATATCAAACAGACCGTGCTTTTTATCTCACAGCTTTTAATGGAGATGATCAATTTACCTATGACCGTATCGAGCGGGGAACCATTTTTATCCCCCATGTAACGTTATCAATAATTGGAGGCATTCAACCTTCACGAATTATTCCCATCATTCAAGCCATGCACCATGGAATAAACGATGACGGTTTATTGCAACGGTTTCAAATGATTGTGTGGCCCGATGAAAATCAAGAATGGAAATTGATTGATAGACCGCCCAATCAAGAGGGCTGGCAAAAGTATGAAGGTGTTTTTCGCTCTTTTCGTGATAAACGATTAGGTTCTCCAGAACACCCGCTGATCATGCGTTTTATGCCAAAAGCACAAGAGAAATTTTATGAATGGTTAGAAAACCTTCATAGAGAAGCAAAAGGGGGTCGTTTCTCCGAAAGCTTACAATCGCATGTTTTAAAAATGCCAAAGACCATAGCAAGCCTTGCGTTAATTTTTGAACTTCTTGATAGTGGTGGTTTTGAAATTGGTCTCTATGCCATTACAACAGCATTGCGTTGGGAAAAATATCTATTAAGTCATGCAAAACGTCTTTATGCGGCGAATGATACATTAACAGCAGAGCGTGCAAAATTAATTGTTGAACGCTGTGATCATTTACCCGATATTTTTACAGCAAGGGATGTTTATAAACGTGATTGGAAATGTTTAACAGACAATCAAACCGTTAAGCAAGCTTTAGAGCTTTTATGTCGTTGTAACTATATTCGTGAAATCTCTGGAGAGAATAACTCCCAAGGCGGTCGACCTACCATACGTTATGAATGGCACCCCTTAGTGAAAAGTCATAAGACATCACACTGAGGCAATTTGGAAATCTTATAAAACATTAAACAATATAACAGTGAACCTTTAAAGCACTCCCCATCATTAGTTATGGGGGTTCTTTTTACCCCCCTTTATATATATTTTTTAGTCAAAAATAAAAGTTATTATATTTCAAGTGGTTAATATTTTACAGATCTAAAAAAACAACCTATATCGACATTACAACCTATAAATTCAACCAATAATATATGTTTTGTAGGTGTTTTGGGGGTTTTAAAAACAGACAAAACCTATCTATAAAATAATTCATAAAACTTATCAAAATACTCATTATGATGTTTTAAAGTCCATGGTGCATTTGTCTTGATTAACAGGTCAATTAACACATCAAATAAACAGCAAATTTCACTATTTTGCTGATCTTATCCCATGTCATGGGCTGTGGATAAACAGCATTAAAAAAAACTTTTGAAAAAAATTTATCCGCTTTTTAGCATTTTCCGAATTTTTCACACTATTCATTCAAAATGGATTTAATAAGCTTCATTTTGATTCTTTTGAAGAGAATTAATCAATAGAATATATTGTCATGGAGTTTATTCTTTATGCTTCGCCCTCATCATTCTGATCATGAACATGTCTCTTTACGCTCTCTCTTAGAATATTATCGTCAACAAGCAAAATCACCTCGTGAATTGGGAACATTGTTTGAAAATCTTGTCATGGCTTATCTTATGCATGACCCTCTTCATTATGGACGCTATGAAAAGGTAGAAACCTATTATGAATGGGCTGAAGAGCGTGAAGGTTGGAATAAAAATGATATCGGCATTGATCTGGTGGGAAAGCTTCGTCATCAAGAGGGATATGTCGCTATTCAATGTAAATTTTATAAAGCTGACCATCAGATCAGTAAAAAAGATATTGATAGCTTTATCGCTGCCTCTGGAAAAGACATCTTTAAATATCGTCTTCTCGTTGATACCACAGAAGTGGAATTAAGTGACAATGTGAATGCCATGATTAAAGGACAAGCGATACCCGTTTATCGTATTGACCTTCGTCATATGGAAAACAGTCGGATAGATTGGCAAATATTTGCAATAAAACAAGAAGTTCTTCTGAAATCAACAAAAGAGCCTCGTCCCCATCAAGAAGAAGCCATCAAGAAAGTCTGTGAAGGGTTAAAAGAAGCAGATCGTGGCAAGCTAATTATGGCATGTGGAACGGGGAAGACTTTCACTAGCCTTAAGATAGCAGAAACCATAGCAGGAACAGGCAAGCGTGTGTTGTTTCTGGTTCCTTCTCTGGCTTTAGTTTCGCAAACAATCCGTGAATGGACAGCCGATGCACAAGTCCCGTTGCGTTCCTTTGCGGTTTGTTCTGATACGAAAGTAGGCAAGCGTCGTAAAAACCAAGATGATATTGTTGGCATGGAAACATCAGATCTTGTTCTCCCTGCTACCACGGATGCGAAAGCCCTTGCCAAAGAAGCTTGCGAAAACCTAGCAGATGCAATGACGGTCATCTTTTCAACCTATCATTCTATCCAAGTGATTTCGGATGCACAAAATACCCATGGGTTACCTGAATTTGATCTGATCATTTGTGATGAAGCCCATAGAACAACTGGTGTTGTGTTGGGAACAGAAAAGCATGAATCTGAATTTATCAAGGTTCATGACAATAGCATTATTCGAGGCAAAAAACGCCTCTACATGACAGCAACCCCAAAGATCTTTAGTGACAAGCTGAAAAGGAATGCTTTCTTATCCAATAACGTTTTGGTGTCCATGGATAATGAAAAACTCTATGGCAAACAACTTTACACTTACAACTTTTCACGTGCTTTAGAGGATAAGCTGTTATCACCTTGTAAAGTTATCATATTAGTTGTCAACGAAGAAGAAGTAAGTCAATCCATTCAACATCTGATTACCGATAAGAATTATGAACTTATTCTCGATGATAGGACCAAGATTAATGGCTGTTATAGAGCCCTTACCAAAATGGATCTGAAACTTGATCTTGAAGATGACCCCAAGCCCATGCGTAGAGCTTTAGCTTTTTGCAAAGATATTGATACTTCTAAACGCATATGCAAAAGATTCAAAAAAGAAAAAGTGCAAGAATCTTTACGCGCTCTTCATAAAAACTATAAAGATACTCCTCCTCTTAACTGTACCCTTGCCCATATTGATGGAACCTTTAGTGCTAAAGAGCGTACAAAACAACTTGAATGGTTAAAGGAAGATGCGGGGGAAAATACTTGTCGTGTACTTACCAATGTACGCTGTCTTTCTGAAGGTGTTGATGTACCCGCTCTTGATGCTGTTCTATTTTTACACCCGCGCAAAAGTCAAATTGAGATTATTCAAGCAATAGGACGTGTAATGCGTCGAGCAGAGGGTAAAAAAAGAGGCTATATCATTCTACCCGTTGGGATACCCGCTGATATTCCGCCGGAAATAGCCTTAGAAAACAACCAAAAGTATAATGTCATCTGGCAAGTTCTCAATGCTTTACGTGCTCATGATGATAACTTTAATAAAATAATTCACCATATGCACAAAAAACAAGACGTAAGCGATGCTCTTGAAATTGTTGCTGCTTCTCAAGAACTTGCGTTAGAAGATACGACCACGGTTATTGATGATTTACCTATACGCTCAAAATTAGAGTATTCAGGACTTAATATTGGGTTAGCAACTTATGAATCCTCTCACACATGTGAAGAACAAGGAGAACTCCCCCTTTTTTCTAAATGTAAAGATGTCATTAAAGCTGCTATTGTTAATAGATTTTACGACCCTAGCTATTGGAAAAAATGGGCAATAAATGTTGGTGATCTTGCTCAAACTCATATCACACGCTTAACTGAGGTTTTGACGAAATCAGAAACTGAAACACGGCGTGTGTTTAATGATTTTATGACCGAATTACGTAGTAATTTAAATACAACTATCTCCGAACAAAATGCGATTGAAATGCTTGCGCAACATCTTGTGACGCGTCCAGTCTTTAATGCTTTATTTGAGGGGCATCAGTTTGTTCAAGAGAATCCCGTATCTTGTGCTTTACAACGCGTACTCAATACCCTTGATAAAGTTACTCCTAAAGAAGAATCTCAAGATCTCAAAAATATTTCTAAGAGTGTACAATTTTACACCCGCGGAATTACCACTCTTGAAGCACAACAAAGTTTAATTGTAGAGCTTTATAATGAATTTTTCCGTTATGCTTTTCCGCGTACAGTAGAAAAATTAGGCATTGTTTATACTCCCATTGAGGTTGTTGATTTTATCATTCATTCTGTTGATGATGTGTTGCGTCATGAATTTGGAAAAAGTCTAGGATCACGTGGTGTTTCTATTCTTGACCCTTTTACGGGTACTGGGACCTTTATCACACGGCTATTACAATCCAATCTCATCAAACCAGAGGATATGGAATATAAATACCGTTATGATATCCACGCAAATGAGATTGTCTTGCTAGCCTATTACATAGCAGCCATTAATATCGAAGCAACCTATCATGGTCTTATGAAAGGAAATTATATCCCTTTCAAGCATATTGGTTTGACTGATACGTTTCGAATGATTGAAAAACAAGATCTTATGGAAGGTATACTCAAAGAAAACAGTGAATATTTGGAACATCAGAAAAATTTGACTATCGAAGTTATCTTCGGCAACCCGCCTTATTCAACTGGTCAAAAAAGTGCTAATGATAATGCGAAGAATACCCCTTATCCCATATTAGATAATCGTATCAGTGAAACTTATGCTGCTCAATCTGAATCAATCAATATGCAAGCACTTTATGATAGCTATATACGA
>NZ_JBHILT010000301.1:326-559 GCF_042193405.1 Bartonella sp. TT110JLCBS | reverse complement strand
TGGGCTGCAACAGCGGCTGCAGAACCACCCGAAGAACCACCTGGAACGAGTTTTTCATTGGAGCCTTTTTTTCGCCATGGATTGATAACGGGACCATAATACGATGTGTCATTAGAAGATCCCATAGCAAACTCATCCATATTAAGCTTACCTAACATAACGGCTCCATCTTGCCATAAATTAGCAGTTACAGTTGATTCATAATGCGGCTTAAAACCATCAAGGATGTGTGA
>NZ_JBHILT010000301.1:0-231 GCF_042193405.1 Bartonella sp. TT110JLCBS | reverse complement strand
CCAAGCGGCTATCTGATTCAGTAGCCATTTTCATTGCTTGTTCGGCTGTTACTGCCACATAAGTATTCAAGGTTGGATTAGCCAATTCAATCGCCTTTAAATAAGCTTCTGTTAATTCAGTTGCTTTGAACTCTTTTTTTATGAGAGCATCACGGGCTTGTGCAATTGTGAAAGTTGTTAAATCGGTCATATTGGTTCTCAAGTTCTTAAAATATAAAAAATTACTCAACG
>NZ_JBHILT010000300.1:316-559 GCF_042193405.1 Bartonella sp. TT110JLCBS | reverse complement strand
AAAAAAACATATTAAAAACATTAAAAAGACATATTCCGGTGCTACTAAGCTCTAGAGGTAGTTTTTTCTTGTTTTATAAAAGATTAGGGTTGTCATAATGCGGAAGAGGACTATCTAAGATATCAATGAGGTTGTAGTCCACCTTGATTGATAGTCCGATTAATAAGGTTTATTTTCCCCTTTTAGGGGGGATTTTCTTTCTGTAGCAGAGCCTTTAAATTTAAACGCGAAGAAAGGTGAAAG
>NZ_JBHILT010000300.1:0-257 GCF_042193405.1 Bartonella sp. TT110JLCBS | reverse complement strand
AAAGGATGTTTATTGCGCAAGGGAGTTAAGTTGTTTGTTGAGTAATTTAGAGCGTTTTTTGTAGGGTTATTGCGCTTTTGTCGTGAAAATAAGCGAGATACCCATGAGTTTTATATTTGTATCTCTTAAAGCTTTTTGAGATCAGACGATTGTGATTTTGTAATTTTTCCATAACTTACCGCACCCCGCTTTGCGAGAAGATTTCTAGTTTATTTTAATTAATTTTTCGCACTCTATACAGATTATTAAAAAATAGC
>NZ_JBHILT010000299.1:314-563 GCF_042193405.1 Bartonella sp. TT110JLCBS | reverse complement strand
TGATGTCATATCGATTACTCCTATCCAAATAGATTCCACCAATGGCGCTTTTTTTCGGTCTTTTCAGATACCTGGTTTTCGGTATCCGTTTCTGGTTTCTGATCAGTTTTCGATTCTTCATACTCACCATTATTAACAACTGGCTTGTCATCATTAGAACTATCCTTGTGGGTGATTGCTAATAATTGCTTGTTTTCCTCTTGCGTATGTAAGAGTAACTGCTGATTCTGATCCATCAACTTATGAAGA
>NZ_JBHILT010000299.1:0-233 GCF_042193405.1 Bartonella sp. TT110JLCBS | reverse complement strand
TATCATTCGCGCCATTGCGCGTTTCTTCGCGGTTTCCGCTTTCGGTTTCTGATTGTTTGTTCTCAATTTCCGTTTCTGGTTTCTGGTTACTATCGGAAACGGTTTCCGATGATGAGTTCTCAAAATGAGCTATTATTTCTTTTGCTCCGTCATTATCAATCAAGATTCGGTTTCCAGAAACTGAAGTATGTTGTTTCCGGAAACTGGAATCCATCAGTTTCCGAATGGCCGGT
>NZ_JBHILT010000298.1:274-563 GCF_042193405.1 Bartonella sp. TT110JLCBS | reverse complement strand
AACAATCACATTAAAATGTTATACAGATGAGATCTGAAGATCTAAACTCACACGGTTCAAGGTGATCATTATTTCAATAAGAATATAGTGTGAGGAGAATGCCATTTTACAGGCTTTGTTTTAAGAGATATCTCTTAAAGCTCACTTTACGCTGGCGCTCGTGAATGGTACAATGATAAATCCATTGAGCTCCATCATCTTTACACTTATGAAGAAATAAGCTGACATTATCATATACTTTGCCTATTTGTCAGCCTCCGATGTTGCAATAGATCTCAGCACTTGAGGT
>NZ_JBHILT010000298.1:0-237 GCF_042193405.1 Bartonella sp. TT110JLCBS | reverse complement strand
GCATTTTTGTGCTTTTTTATACAATTTTTACTTAATACTAATTCCTCTTATGACGTGTAAGAGAGACGGTTTTGTTTGATTCAATATAAATAGGTTTGAAATGAGAAAACATTACGATATTCGGATTTCTCATTGAACATGGCAAACAATAAAACATGATTATAAATCAATGTATTTTTAGAATGAAAAAATTTGCTTTTATCGTGTTTTTTTACTCTTTTTGATATTTTATTATAA
>NZ_JBHILT010000297.1:0-564 GCF_042193405.1 Bartonella sp. TT110JLCBS | reverse complement strand
AGCTCAAGAGATCTTTCGTGAATGGATGCAAAAGATTTTTAAAGAAGCCAAAGAGAATAACCTTTCTGAAAGCTTACAAGCGCATCTTTTGAAAATGCCTAAGACCATAGTAAGTCTTGCATTGATTTTTGAATTAACCGAAGGGGGGCGTTTTGAAATCAATAAAGATGCCCTTCAAACAGCCTTGCGATGGGAAAAATATTTGTTAAGTCATGTCAAAAGGCTCTATGCGGCGGCGGATAGCTTAGCAATAGAGGGGGCAAAATTGATTGTCGAGCGCTGTGATCATTTACCCGATGTTTTTACTTTACGTGATATTCATCAAAGAAGTTGGATCAGTTTAACAGATAATAGAGCCGTTAAGCAAGCTTTAGAGCTCTTATGTCGTTCCAATCATATTCGTCAAATAGCAAGTGAAAATAGCTCACAAGGTAGTCGCCCTACCATACGTTATGAATGGCACCCTTTCGTTAAAAACAACAGCATCAAACAATGAAGCCATTGTAATCTTTTGTTATTCTTAAAACCTTCAAAGATCTTATCGTACCAACAGAGGGTTTACAA
>NZ_JBHILT010000296.1:285-565 GCF_042193405.1 Bartonella sp. TT110JLCBS | reverse complement strand
ACTTCGTCTCTAAAAGAATAAACATACTATTATCCTCACAATAAATATTGCTAACTTTTCTACTCCCCTTCTCTAAATCTTTTAAAACAAGCTCATTACAGTTAGTTTTCTAATTAAAATATATAACGTGATATTTTTCCTGAGCAGTTAAATTATTGCAATCATATCTCTAAAGTTTCAGATTTAGAGTACGAATACATAAAGGAGGATCTATCGTGGATAAATTGATTAATAAATGATTTTATTCATAATCAAAAACAAACTTCATCTATATGATGTC
>NZ_JBHILT010000296.1:0-265 GCF_042193405.1 Bartonella sp. TT110JLCBS | reverse complement strand
GATGATGAATTAAAGAAACAGGAGTAGTTCCATCAATTGTTATAAACCGCTCATCTATTTCTGATAAAACTTGGTATACTTCATAAACTTTTTCAATAAAAGAGAGTTTTTCTTCGTATTTTAAGTTTAAACCATCCCTTTTCTGCAACCGCTCTAGTATAGTAGTGGGCGGTAAATGAAGATAAAATGTAATATGAGGTCTTGGAATAGATTGATTTAATTTAACTACACTTTCAACAGAAAGCTCTCGAGCATAAAAATAAGC
>NZ_JBHILT010000295.1:326-565 GCF_042193405.1 Bartonella sp. TT110JLCBS | reverse complement strand
CTTTGGTGATTTCTTTTGCAACGTCTAAACGAGATGGAATCTTATTCATAAAAAAACACAACAAAGTCAATAGGTTTTGTGCAATTATTTTATATAAATCCCATTTAAAATCTACACTTTTATACGTGATTTAATTGACCATTTTTTATAAACAATTACCATGTATGAATAGACCATAAAAAGCAAATCATGATGCAAATGTTATAACGCATGTAAACATTCAAATGAAGTGAAAAGCA
>NZ_JBHILT010000295.1:0-235 GCF_042193405.1 Bartonella sp. TT110JLCBS | reverse complement strand
AATTATCGATAAACATAAATTGCATGCGTTTAAAGAATGGTATGGGGTTTACTCTTTTTTTGAGCTACACCTTAAAAAAATAATCATTTGAAACTATCATAAGATAGGTTTTAATTCATTAAGGGCACATAAAAGGATTTAAAGACAAGTCAATTTTAAAGCACCACTTACTAAAAAGTTAGTAAATGATAGGCGGACATTATGTAGATACTATCATCACAACAAGTCTTGCATT
>NZ_JBHILT010000294.1:0-565 GCF_042193405.1 Bartonella sp. TT110JLCBS | reverse complement strand
AAAACCTTTGGGTTCAATCGCCTTTAGAAGCGGTAATGGTGTTAAGATAATCGTAGGAGGAGCTAAAAAGCTTTATGCTTATGATAGCCAAACGCGTGGTTGGCAAGACATCAGTCAAAATGGTGTGACGTATCAGGCAAATGATGAGAACAAATGGTCGTTTGCGTTGTTCGGTGATGCTGTCATTGCGGTGAATAAAAATGATAAACCGCAAGTTTTCAAGGTTCGCAATTCCCAACGATTTGAAGATTTAGGAGGCAATCCCCCCAAAGCAGGTTTGGTGAAAGTTTGGGGCGATTTTGTTTGTTTGATGCAATTGACAGATAATCCTAATCGTATCCATTGGTCAGGTCTCAATGATGCGACCCATTGGACGGTTGGTGTTAAAGATTGTTATTATCATAACTTTAATGATGGTGAACATGTGCAGGGTGCAACAGAATCGAGCAATCCAATCGTTTTTCTACGTTCTGCTGTTTATGCCGGTTCTTTTACGTTAGGGTCTAAGGTTCCGTTCATTTTTCAAAAGCTACAAGACAAGCGTGGAGCAAGAAGTGCAGCATCT
>NZ_JBHILT010000293.1:337-568 GCF_042193405.1 Bartonella sp. TT110JLCBS | reverse complement strand
CAACCAAAGAAAGAGTTTTCTCTCTTATGGATCTTAGAGCAGCGCAATACAATAAGAGCAACAATACAAAGTAAAAAACATTTTGTTGCAAAAATACACAAACAAGATGTTCGTATGGCAAGATATTCATATGGAGCAGTAAGAAAAACATAATGGAGAAAAATTCTTGATAACTGCTTTTACCCATAGATTCACCAATCTGAGTAATGTGTATAAAAAGTAACAGCACCA
>NZ_JBHILT010000293.1:0-263 GCF_042193405.1 Bartonella sp. TT110JLCBS | reverse complement strand
GCAAACAACTTTGTTAAAGGAAAAAAACAACAATTTTAAGCAACATTTTTCTTTTTGACCTCTTCCTTACACCTCAAAGAACGAAGATTTTACCCAAAGTCAATTTGTAGAAAATTCATTTTCTAACTACTCATGGGATTCATATCAAGGCCCTCAATACCAGTATTTTACAGCACAAGGTAATAAACAAAGGAACCATCAGAAAAACTTTTCAAAAATAAATGAAAAAAGAAAATAGGCATGAAAACAATCATAACAGAACA
>NZ_JBHILT010000292.1:0-569 GCF_042193405.1 Bartonella sp. TT110JLCBS | reverse complement strand
AGCGGAAGTTCATCACGATGATAACGACTATTGAGTTTATCAATACTCTTTTGCGCATAGTGTAATAAATCAAGATCATCTTGCGTTTCTCTCAATGGAGCATCCACCCAATCTGTAATGAGCGCAAAATGAATGGCACCTTTAGGATTGGAAAGATAGTGCACTTCAAGATTGCGCACTTGTTCATCAACATTAGCGCGTGATGTCATCAAAGTAGGTACAACAACCATTGTCCGTGCATGTTTTGGAATACCTTCTTTATATTCATAACCAATGAGTTGTTTTGATGGGACAAACCACGAAACAACAGTGTTAAATAAAGCAAAAGAAGCATCAATAGCAGGAAAAAGCGCCAATCCAGTAAAGCAAAAAGACATCCATTGTGTCATACCAGATATTTGTAAAAGGGCGTAAATTACCAGCAAAAGAGTGAGCGTCAGAAAAGAGACAGGAATGGCGATGACTCTCAATTTTGAGCAACAGGAAGCGCGTGTCCATTTTATGAGAAAGGGCGGAATATATCCACAAGCCTTTTCAAATATGCCACGACCATCATCAACAAGGTACCA
>NZ_JBHILT010000035.1:0-6141 GCF_042193405.1 Bartonella sp. TT110JLCBS | reverse complement strand
TGTCCTGAAAACAGCGTGTTATAGCGAAAGTTATATTGTTTGAGCGAAAAAGGACGCACGTAGCCTAGGGAAAAAGACAATTTGGAAAATTGCCCTTTGGGTGAATTTTTTGTTGCATTCTCTTGCTCTTTATCGTCATAAGCGCCAAGAATTGCCAACCCTTTATGAAACCCTATATGCGCGCTTAATTCTCCTCCAAGCCACTTGCGCGAGTGATCAAGCTCAAAGGTTGCAATAGCCAATTTACGGCTGGAAACATCAACCCGACTGCCCATAATAAAATTATCAGAATATTTCCATGTCAACCGTCCTGTAAGCCAGGTCTTTCCCTCTTGATCACGGTCGATAACCCGTGAAATCCACGGTGTAAGCGATAAAGACTTGCCCGCAGTCATAATATCGGAAAATATTCCCTTAACACTCGAATGATATTGGCTCCACGTCCCATCAAAACCTGTTGTCCAAGTGCCATAAGGAAGAGAAAAGGATCCCGTTAGAGTATCACTATTGGGGCGCTTGTGAGAAAAATGATACGGACTACCATCCATAGAACGCTGATAGCTCAACGACCATTGATCATTGATCCCCAACAGATCATCAAAAGAAAGGCTCAAGCGCGTTTGATAAAGCCCTGTTGCTTTAGCGCCAAGATTATCGCTGGAAAGCGTAATAAGCCAAGGTTTCTGTTTTTCAATATGAACATCGAGTATCGAACCACCCGAATTGCTCCCCGCACCAAGATTAATGGTGGCTTGGCGTGAGAAAAGCCGATTGATTTGATCAAGCCCTTGCTCTATCTGGCGCAGATTGGTCGGCTTCCCAATAAGGTTTGGAAAAGCCGTGGTGATTTCTCCTTGAGATTTCCTTCCAACTTTATGCCCATCAAGGGTAATATCTTCCATCACACCTTCAACAACAACAATCTTGAGATGACCGCCGCTTAAATCCTGCTCAGGCAAATAAGCCCGCACCGCAATATAGCCGCGCTTCATATAAAGCTTGGTCACCGCTTTGAGCACTTTATTGATTTCGGCAATCCCCAAACACCGTCCTTCCCAAAGAGAAATGGCTTCATGAAGGTTGGTATGAGAAATCAACTGAGCGCCAACAAATTCAATGCTTTTGATCAGCAAACAGGTTGTACTAGATGAAGCACCATAGGCAGATGTGGTATCATCGTCTGGCAAAAATATCCCATGTGTTTCGTTTCTACGGTGCAATCGTTGAAAACGCTGTTCTTGCGTTTGTTGTCGTTGGATGCTCTCTGATTGATTAATCGCTTTCTCACGAATGTTTTGGGCAAAACTCGGCAACGAAAAAAGGCACAAAAAAGCCGCAAAAACAAAAATGAAAAAAAATCTATGCATTCATTGTGCCCTCAAAATGAGCAACAAAATGACCCCCATCATCAGCGTCACAGAAAAAATCGCCAACCGCGTAACAATTTTTTAATTTTTTGATGAAAATAATACTTATAACATCTAAGAGAAAAGCATAGACTGTACTGTATAACCTGCTTTATGTGTTGTGCAAACCATATCATTTCCCCCGCTTTTGAAGATTTTACAATGACACTGTTAAATGACAATCATACACTCTATATGCTTCTTAATTTTAAGGTGTTGCATGTAATATAATCTTGAGCTTCAAGTAAAGACTCTTATTCATAGAATAGACCAAATTTATTGGAACTGTTACATATTAGAGACAACAAAAAACACTCCATTATTATCGCTTGATAAGAAAAATAGCATGACGATAGCTTGTTATTAAAATAAGCAAAAAAGAAAATGCGTAATGCCATAACTTATGAAGAATTAGCATATTTTAAAGCCGCTTATCCTAATGAAAAAATTACTAAAGATGATCTATTTTATTATGTTTACGGTCTCTTGCATTCAGAAGATTATCGTGCTCGTTATGCTCATAACTTATGCAAAGAACTGCCTCGTATCCCTTGCGTAAAGAGTGCTAATGATTTTTGGAAATTTGTGACAGTAGGGCGTAAACTGGGGCATTTGCACGTGAATTATGAAACTGTAGAGCCTTATCCTGTGACCTTTAAAAAGGGTAATCCAAAACAGACAGAAATCTCTAATCTCGAAAAATTCTATTATGTGACTGAAATGAAATTTGCAAAAATTAAGGATAGTAAGGAAAAGAATAAATCAACTGTTATTTATAATAGCAATATCATCATGACAGATATCTCTCTTGAATCGGTTATGGGGCGTCAATGTGTAAAAACAGATAAAAAGAGTGGTATTGTTAATGATGCCAATCACTATGCTGTTGAAACCATTGGCAACCCTGCCTATCCATTGGATTTGTTTCAAAGGGTTATCACTGTGAGTTTAGAAACAATGAAAATTGTTAAAAACTTACCAAAATTAGAAATAAGAGAAACCGAATAACTTATAAAGCATGCTCACATAATGAGAGTGATAACCTTACAAGGGGTATAGAGCTTATAACCATAATCTATACCTCTCTTGTTAAGTTGATTACATACAATCTTTAAAAAGAGTGTTTATATGCGTTATTCTAAAAAGAAATCATTTGCACTTTTAAATACTCTTATTTGGATTGCTTTAAGACTTTTAAGAAACCCACTCTTAAAATGAATTAAATTTTTTTACATTGCCTTTAAAAGATTATACCGTAATCTAAAATGAGTGCTTTATTGTTTTCAAAAGCTTTGTTTAAAGAGAGTTATGTATATTCATTTTACTTATAGGTTTTGAAGGTGTAAAAACCGTCAAAACCCCTTCAAAACGTATATTATTAGTTGAATTTATAGGTTGTGTTATCAATATGAGTTGTTTTTTTAAGATCTGTAAAATCTTAACCTATTGAAAAATAACGTTTTTACTTTTTATCGTTTTTTTATCTAAAAGGGGCAACCCTCAAAACTCAAAACCCCTTCAAAACTCATAACTATAATGATCTTGATAGCATTTCTTATGAGTTATAAACCATCTTTTGAAAGGCTTTAAAGGATCACATGCTTTTTATAAAGCACGTTGTAATCATTCTCTAAATCATAAGGTTATCATTCAAAAGAACTGATAAAATTCATAAAAGGGATTTTGATAACGTAATCAGTTTTTACTTTCCTATGCTTTTCATAAGACACGTTTTAATGACTCACTCAAATGATCACTTTTGTCAGTTCAATTTACTGACACATAACTGACAGGTTTTAATCAATTCACATCATTGGTTATCTTTTAAGATTGTACTCTTGATATGGGTTATGTTTTAAAGATATTAAACTATTGAAATATAATGTTTTTAATTTTTACTCATAAAAAAAATAATAGAGGCTCTTAAAAGGAACTGACAACACTGACACGGTCTATTAAAAGAGATTTTGCTCATCTCTATAATTATCAGTTTCTATTGAGATGTTTTCATAACAGTCTATAAATCGTAATTATCCTATTTATCGTTTCTCTTATGAAAATGAAAAATGATGCGGTGGCTATAAAGCATATAACAGCTATAGAGAATGCATAAAAACAGCAAGGTTTTATAATCATAATGCAAATGAATGCATTGGTTATAAAGACCATCTCTATAAAAAGCTGTTAAGTTGCAAATATGTTATAAACAAAATTCACAAAAAATTTAAAATTCATTTAGTGACAAAATTGATAGGTTATAAAGTTTAAAATACGCATCATGAGAGCGTTTCTAAATATTATAAATGTATAGATTCAGAAAATAACGCAATCTTTTAAGAAAGCCAATAATATAGCTTTAAAAGCATATAAATATAAAAGAAGCAACTAATAGGCATAAGATATTATCAATACACAACGTATTTAAAAAAATACAAAAAAATATCAAAAAAGATAAAATATTATTTGACAATAAATACGTATTTTGTTATATAAATAACCAAGTGCTGAAAACACTTAAACATCAAGCGGGTAGATTACGAAACAATCTTTCCCATATCAAAAAACTGACTATCTTTTATGCTGTGATTAGCATATATGAGAATTTTGTCGGGTGTGGTCATGCTATACAAAACCCTATGGGGAAGGCATGCCGACGGACTTGATGCCGTGTTTTCAACACCCGGCGCCTTTTTAAGGTGTCAATTGAAAACAATATTAACATCAAGGTTTTAATTATGACAAATATCTCAAAAAACACCCCCGTTATCTCTAATATTTCAAATGAAACCGCGCTTGCTAATCAACAAGAGCCTGCAAAAAAATACGAATTTACAGGTGAGACAATAGAGGTTGGTGATTATACTCTTTATCGCATTCGGGCTTTAAGGGATTTTGCTAATATAAAAGCTGGTGATTTAGGCGGTTTTATACATAAGGTTGCAAATTTAGCTCATAATGGTGATTGTTGGGTCGGTGGCAATGCCATGGTTTATGGTGATGCTCGTATTTACGATAATGCCCATGTTTCGGATAATGCAAAAATTACTGGATCTGCAAAAATTTATGAAAATGCAAGGGTCTATGGCAATGCTAGCGTGCATATTAGAGCTGAAGTTTATGGCAATGCGCAAGTATATGAGAACGCATTGGTTTATGGTGATATTTTTGGACATGCTAAAGTGTATGGAAATGCAAAAATTTATGACACTATTTATGGCAAGTTTCTTGATAAAACTAGAATTTATGGCAATGCTGAGGTTTATGATAAAGCACGTGTTTTAGGAACCTCTCAGGTTTATGATAATGCCCATGTTTATGAAAATGCTATAGTTTTTGATAATGCTAGGGTTTGCGATAATGCCCATGTTTGTGGCGCTGCTATGGTCAATAGAGAAGCCAAGGTTTATGGGAATGCTATAGTGACTGGTTATGCCCATGTTTATGATAGGAGCTGCGTTTATGACAATGCCAAGGTTTATGGCAAGGTTTATGGTGGTGCTTGGGTTTCCAATAATGCTTTAATTTCTGATAATGCTGAGGTTTATGATGATGCTCGCATTTATGACAATGCAAAAATTTATGGCAAGGTCCATGGTGATGCTCATGTCTATGGCAATGCCAAGGTAATTGGCTATACTGAGATTGGTGGTGATACCAAAATTGGTGGCAATTATAAAGAACCCGTTATCACTGGTGATATTGTTTTTACAACTGTGTAAATGACGCGCGGGCGCGGCGGGGGCGCCCCCCTTTAAACATTTCATTCTAAAATTCAAATCTTTTTATAAAGGAATTGTGCTATGCAAAAAAAGTTTGCACTCACAAATGAGACACGTGTATTTAATAATCAAACTCTTTATCGCATCCAAGCATTAAGGGATTTTGACGATGTTAAGGCTGGTGCCTTGGGTGGTTTTATTGAAAATGAAAGTAACCTCTCTCATGATGGCAATTGCTGGGTTTACGATAATGCTCTTGTTTTAAATCCTGCCCATATTTATGAAAATGCCAAGGTTTTTAATAAAGCTATTATAATGGGTAATGTTTATGGCAATGCCCATGTCTGTAATCGCGCCCGCGTTTATGCAAATGCTCATGTTTATGACAATGCGCATCTTTCTTATAATGCTTGGGTTTATCATCAGGCGCGGGTTTATGGCAATGCAAAATTATCAGGAAATGCTCGTATTCATAGCAAGGCGGTAGTTTATGATCATGCTGTTATCAGTGGCGCTGCTAAAATTTATGGCAAGGTTTATGGGAATGCTAGCGTGGGCTGTCATACTGATGTTTATGGCTCTGTTTATGGTAATGCGAAAATCTCTGGTTATTTCGTGATTAGAGGTAATGTCTATGGCAATGCAAGATTAAAAAGAGATAGTGATTTATATTGGGTTCCCATAAATTGTGAGGTTTATGAAAACGATACCGTTGTAAAGATTATTGAAAATAACGCTGCGTAAAGACGCGCGGGCGCGGCGGGGGCGCCCCTCTTTCAAATTTTCCCATTCCAAATTTTAGCAAATGTTTATCACATTAGATTGTGAGGGTCTTCTATGTGCAAAAAATACGAATTAACCAGTGAAATCAAAAAAATCAAACATGCACTTACTCGAAATATTATAAATCTTTATCGCATTAAAGCTTTAAAAGATTTCGATGATGTACAGGCGGGGTCTTTAGGCGGCTTTATTGAAAAGGAAGTTAACCTATCCCATGATGGTAATTGCTGGGT
>NZ_JBHILT010000291.1:0-570 GCF_042193405.1 Bartonella sp. TT110JLCBS | reverse complement strand
CTTTTTCAAACTGAAATATGGGAGCGACATCATAACAGTTTGAAGGGACATATAAGGATATATAATGATAATTTCTCTTTATGTTTTGATGTCGTGAATAATGCAACCCAATACCGTACTGTTTTACGTGAGGGGCATGACCCTATTTAAAGAACGCAAATAAAATAAAAGCATGAAACAATGTGCAATTTCCATTATTTAAAAAACAGCGCTTTAGATGTTTTAAAAAGTCGTAAGGCTGAGCTAAAAGCTGGTGATTGGTTTTCACTTTTACGGCTTTATGTTCTCTCCAAATTTGGCTGCCTTTTCATTTTAGAGATTACATAAACAAAAGGATAGGAAGATGTGATTTTTCAACAGCATTTTGTCTGTTTTTAGCACGACAGGTAATGAAAGTGATTCATTATCATTTTCAAAAATGATTGATCCTTTTATTTTTCCTGTTCAGGTTTCTTTTCACAGTTGATGAGGATAACATCTGAAAAAATAAGATAAAATTGCTCTCTCATGGTTTCCATTCTCGTTGAGGTCGATTGATTTGCCGATGAAGGCAGGGGGGGTAAAGGCTAT
>NZ_JBHILT010000290.1:336-571 GCF_042193405.1 Bartonella sp. TT110JLCBS | reverse complement strand
GCTTATAAGGGAAAAGTTATAGAGATTCATACAAAACAGTCGAATATAGAAGAAGATCAAAATATTCAAAAGCTGATTGCAATTGAAGATTCTCATGACTCAACAGAAATTGTTATTCACGTTAATAAATTAAAGGAGGGGTGGGATGTTACGAATCTCTATACTATTGTACCGTTGCGTGCATCGGCTTCAGAAATTTTAACAGAACAAACAATTGGGCGTGGATTGCGTTTGC
>NZ_JBHILT010000290.1:0-241 GCF_042193405.1 Bartonella sp. TT110JLCBS | reverse complement strand
ATCCAAATTCAATTATAAAAAAGCATATTGAGATTGGAACAGGAGGGAATATCCCCTTTGAAAAGACCGATATAGTGACAGTTCCAAGTCAAGTAGAAGCTTTATTGATGCAAACGATGGTAATACGTAATTCCGATATAAATGGAGCATCTTCTGATTTACAAGGTATCATATGACGTAATACAGATTCCCCTACATTAACGCCTGAGGAGCAAGAAATTGCAGCGATCGCGTGGGATCT
>NZ_JBHILT010000288.1:332-572 GCF_042193405.1 Bartonella sp. TT110JLCBS | reverse complement strand
CATTACAGTATTATCTATCCAAGTAAATACACCTTTGGTTACTACTGCCATTGAGATGCTCCGCTCTTCATCGTGTATTTTTATAATTTAATCATTATTTTATTGTTCTTCTGCCGCGCGCTCTTTTGCTTTTTGTTTAGCCATAAATTCTTCATCTCTTTTGCGATTTTCTTCTTCAATTTTACGACTTTTTTCTGCTGCTTTTGCTTCAACCTCTTTCTGAACTTCTAAATATGCTCA
>NZ_JBHILT010000288.1:0-247 GCF_042193405.1 Bartonella sp. TT110JLCBS | reverse complement strand
AATTCTGCGACGCTGTAAGTTTTTTCACAGCCAGCCGTGATGAGCCCTGTGCAAAGTAGCAATGTTGTTATGAGAACTTTATTCATTATTTATTGTCCTGTTGTTGTTTAGCTTTAGCGCGCTCTTCTGCTTCTCGTTCAGCTCGTTCTTTCGCTTCTTGTTCAGCTTTCCATTTTTCATGTTCAGCTTTTTGTTTAGCCATAAGTTCATCCATCGCTTTGTTGAAGCTGTCTGCCGCTTTCCGGCT
>NZ_JBHILT010000287.1:340-572 GCF_042193405.1 Bartonella sp. TT110JLCBS | reverse complement strand
ATAAATTTTCATATTTTAGCAATAATTGCGCTTCACTCTTTTGCTTATCCCAAGTTTAATTATCCCAGAGCAATTGAAGGAAAAGAGTAATTGAGCGAAAAGAGCAATTGAACGAAAAACGCCCTTCTCAAAAGCAGCGATTTACCTTCCTTCATCCTAATATTCAATAAATTTCACTTTTTTGCATGAGATCCCCTTGACCCCACCTATGCGCCCCAAAGTCCCTATCCCC
>NZ_JBHILT010000287.1:0-321 GCF_042193405.1 Bartonella sp. TT110JLCBS | reverse complement strand
GGTCCCTATTTTCCCCCATCACCGGCCCTCAAACACCGCGCCTGTCATCCCCCAACCACAAGCACGGTATCCCCCACCCAAATCATAGCCTCAGCACATAGCTCTCGGGCATATCCAAAGCCCAATATCCTCCAATATCATGCCCTCTCAAGCATCACCAATCCTCACACTTGTCTATCCCCCAAGATACCCCCACCAAAACACATGTATCCCGCAAGCATAACACTTCTCTCAAGTTTCATGCCCTCACCCATCAAAACACTGTTCCATATCCACCACACAAATACCCTGCACCAAATCCCCTCCAGCACACGGGCCCTT
>NZ_JBHILT010000286.1:0-572 GCF_042193405.1 Bartonella sp. TT110JLCBS | reverse complement strand
GTCAAGAGGTTATTGAAAACATTACTACATAAGCTGTAAAAAGAATCCCATAGCTTGCTTATAAAGCTTATGACTGTGTCCCAATTTTTGTAGAGCAGATATCCGGCAGCAACAAGAGCTGCAATGCCGCCAAGTATCCAGCCAATAGGTGTGGTCATAATAGCAACACCAAGCGATATAAAAGCCGTACCAACAGCGGTTATTGCTGGAATGAGTGAAGCTACAAGAGATAGTGCAAGACCCGCAACTGCAGAAGCTGCCGGTACCATTGCCGCAATGAATGCTCCGGTAAGAACTGCTCCAACCGCGGCTAAAGATGCAGCTACCCAGCCATTGAGTTCATCCCAATATTGATAGAGGACAAAGAGCGCTGCAATGCCACCCATTAACCAACCGATAGGTGTCGTCATAATTGTGATACCAAGGCTAACAAACGCTGTTCCTACGGCTGCTAATACGGCAATGAGTGGACCAAAAATGAACGAACCAAGTGCCACAAGTCCTACCTTAAAGAGGGTTATTTCACCAATCAGAGGTTCTAGCCATTGGAACCAGCCTTTAATCCTCTCTGT
>NZ_JBHILT010000285.1:336-576 GCF_042193405.1 Bartonella sp. TT110JLCBS | reverse complement strand
GATTAGGCCATTAATGTTTGTGATATATGTTTGCATAATTTCTCCTCAAACTAATTGTTAAATAACTTGAAAAATGCTTCCGCAAATGCTCGTTTGGTAAAAATACCCTCACGGATTAAATTGGCATAATGGTCAATCCCCATGACCATTTCGTGATATTGCCCTGGAGTCATTTGAAGGACTTGTCGTTGAGCATCATGCATATCTTTAGCAATGATGCCTACGTGGTGATCACGAATT
>NZ_JBHILT010000285.1:0-250 GCF_042193405.1 Bartonella sp. TT110JLCBS | reverse complement strand
AGTTGTCCCAGTATGGATCGTCAGACCAAACAAGACCAAACCCAGCGTTACGGCGAAGATCAATTAATAATTCCGAGTCTTCGTGCCAACCAATAAAATCAATGTTTTTATCCTTACCCCAATCATGAGGATGATCATAAATTCGGAGTTTTACATTAGATGAATCCCATTTCTTAATGAACGCTGCCTTGGGATCATTTGGGCCAGCATAGGTCATCACTGGTTTATAAGTGGGTAGAGGGCCTAAATC
>NZ_JBHILT010000284.1:326-577 GCF_042193405.1 Bartonella sp. TT110JLCBS | reverse complement strand
CCAAGACGATAACTTTATAGGGTGTTAAAAGTTTATCTTTTAGAGCTTTTGAAAAAGTATACGTGTAAAGATTTTTTCCATAGAGCTCTTCATCATCCATGGACGCCAGAACAGCATCAGATGCGTCAGCCTTCTTTTTCAGCTTGTCGGTAAAGATCTTAGGGGTTGCCGTCATGTACAGACGTTTTTTGCCCCGAATGATGCCGTTATCATGAACCTTGATAAATTCAGATTCACGCTTGTCTGTTCCT
>NZ_JBHILT010000284.1:0-243 GCF_042193405.1 Bartonella sp. TT110JLCBS | reverse complement strand
TTTTTTGCGCATCCGAAATCACTTGGATTGAATGGTAAGTCGAAAAGACCGCAGTCATTACATCAAGAGAAGTTTTATTGGCTTTACGCGCAAGCTCTTTGGCATCGGTCGTAGCCGGTAAAACAAGGTCTGATGCATCAAGACCAGCTTCATCATCATTTTTATTCTTACGACGCTTACCTACTTGCATATCCGAACACACGGCAAAGGAACGCAAGGATACTTCTGTATCTTCTGTCCATT
>NZ_JBHILT010000283.1:326-579 GCF_042193405.1 Bartonella sp. TT110JLCBS | reverse complement strand
TATAAAGATGAACATTAGGCTTTTAAATGAATAAAGCAGCGAATCAAATTGGTGAAACAATTGACAGTTTTCACCGCGGAAAATTTTATTTGGTTCAACCCCATAAATATGGTCATCGTTCTGGAATGGATGCGATGTTATTAGCTAGTTTGGTTCCAAGTGATTTAAAGGGCAAGGTTGTTGATTTAGGTGCAGGTGCTGGAGCTGCGGGTTTGGCTGTTGCTTCGCGTTGTCTGAAAGTTCATGTTACCTT
>NZ_JBHILT010000283.1:0-240 GCF_042193405.1 Bartonella sp. TT110JLCBS | reverse complement strand
GAAGCAGATGTTACCTTCAAAGGGAATGCCCGTATAAGAGCAGGTTTGATAGATAATAGCTTTGATTTTGCGATTATGAATCCACCTTTTAATAATCCCACCGATCGTAAGACACCTGATAAACAAAAATCTGAAGCACATGTTATGTCTGAAGCAATGTTTGATAACTGGTTGCGGAGTGCAGCAGCTATTGTTAAGCCAGGTGGATACTTAGGGCTCATTGCACGTCCACAATCGTTG
>NZ_JBHILT010000282.1:0-580 GCF_042193405.1 Bartonella sp. TT110JLCBS | reverse complement strand
AAAAGCATATCCGCTGCTTGAGCCGCGGTCACGGGATCGAAGATTTTATCATCATTTCCTACACATAATGCTATTTTAGCATTGATAAATTCGGTGTTGGCAATTAAATGGTTTCGTTCCATAAAATCATCAACATTTTCCTTCATAAAGTACTGAATCATCAAGCCATCCGCACCGGCTGACCGTAGATAACTTGCGGCGTCAAAGGTCCGGGTCCCGGCATTTTGGGTAAAGTTCTTCGTGTCAACTTCAATTCCCGTTAACATTGCCGTTGCTTCAAGCTTGTTCAGCGCCTTTCCTTCCCGTGGTTGATACTCAAACATTTCCGTAATCAATTCACAGGTTGAAGAAGCGTATGGTTCAATGTAAACCAACAATGGGTTTTCAGGGAATTCTTCACCCCGCCGGTGGTGGTCAATGATCACGGTCCGGTTTGCAAGCCGCTGATAGAGCTCAGGAGCCATTGAAAGGCTAACCTTGGAGTGATCAACCATTACTAGCAAACTCTTGTCTGTGGCCTCATTTACGGCCTCCTCAGGGGTAATTACACAATCTTCAATACTCTGGTAATCCTTGAATT
>NZ_JBHILT010000034.1:0-6359 GCF_042193405.1 Bartonella sp. TT110JLCBS | reverse complement strand
TATTTATCAATAATTAGAGATAAATTCACTCTCCAGCTCCTCTAAGCCACTCAACACGCATATAAACGAGACATCATCCTATCAAGCACATCCTGTCGTCAAAAACCATCATAGAAAACAATAAGAAATCTCTTTTAAAACTTTCTACTCAAATAGGCAAAACTCTCTGTACAGCGCATTAAGCAACCTTTCTCCAAAGATAATGATCTGAACAGAAGAGTTTTCTCCAGTGCTGTCAGTGTTGTCAGTTCTTTTTAGAGCCTATATTATTTTTTTAAATGAGAGAAAATTAAAAACATTATATTTCAATATGTTAGTATTTTAATGATACAACCTATATCGACAATACAACCTTAAATACAATCCATAATATATATTTGTCAGTTTGTGTCAGAAAATTAAACTGACAAAATAGACTATTTTAGTGACTCATAAAACCTATCAAAATACTCATTATGATATCTTAAAAGCACATATCAAATTTGTCTTTTTTCCATAAAATAAACAGAAAATTTCACTACTTTGCTGATCTTATTCCATGTCATGGGCTGTGGATAAGTACCTTTAAAAACCCTTTTGAAAAAAATTTATCCGTTTTTTCGCATTTTTCTGCATTTTTTTCACCATTTACTCAAAATGGATTTAATAAGCTTCGTTTTGATTCTTTTGAAGAGAATTAATCAATAGAATATATTGTCATGGAGTTTATTCTTTATGCTTCGCCCTCATCATTCTGATCATGAACATGTCTCTTTACGCTCTCTCTTGGAATATTATCGTCAACAAGCAAAATCACCCCGTGAATTGGGAACGCTGTTTGAAAACCTTGTCATGGTTTATTTGACAAACGACCCTCTTCAAAAGCAAGAATACGAAAAGGTTCAGACTTATTTGGAATGGGCTAAGGAGCATGATGAAGATGGAACGGATATTGGGATTGATTTGATCGCTACAATCCGTGATGAAGGAGGCTATGCGGCTATTCAATGTAAATGCTATGATGCTTCTCACATCATTAAAAAAGAAGATATTGATAGTTTTATCGCTGCCTCGGGCAAAAAGATCTTCACCCGTCGTATTCTGATTGATAGCACCGAAACAGATTGGAGTGACAATGTTGAACTGACTTGTGAGGGGCAAGAGGTTCGTATTCAACGCATAAACCTTTTTGATTTGGAAAGCAGTCAAATTGATTGGGGCGCTTATAAAGAACAAGGACAAGCCGTCCTTAAAGAAAAACCGAAGAAAAAGCTTTTAGATCATCAAAAAGAAGCCCTTGAGAAAGTCTGTGAAGGGTTACAAGAAGCAGACCGTGGCAAGCTGATTATGGCATGTGGTACGGGCAAGACTTTCACCAGTTTGAAGATAGCAGAAACCATAGCAGGTCAAGGCAAGCGTATTTTGTTTCTGGTGCCCTCCCTTGCTCTTATCTCTCAAACAATTCGTGAATGGACAGAAGATACAGAAATACCCTTGCGTTCCTTTGCCGTGTGTTCCGATACACAAGTGGGAAAACGTCGTAAGAATAATAAAAATGATGCTCTTGAATTTGATAGCTCTGATCTTGCCTTGCCGGCTACCACGGATGCAAAAGAACTGGCTAGTAAAGCGGGTAAGGTTTCACATGATCTGATGACCGTGGTGTTTTCCACTTATCATTCTATCCAAGTGATTTCGGATGCGCAAAAAAAGTATGATTTACCCGAATTTGATCTAATCATTTGTGATGAAGCGCATAGAACCACTGGAGCTTCATTGGGAACAGAGGACAATGAATCTGAATTTATCAAGGTTCATGATAACAGCATCATTCGTGGTAAAAAACGTCTCTATATGACAGCAACCCCTAAGATCTTTACCGATGATGCCAAAAAGCAAGCCAATGAGATCAATGCCGTTCTCGCCTCTATGGATGATGAAGAACTCTATGGAAAAGAGCTTTATACCTATACTTTCTCAAAAGCCGTTCAGAATGAACTTTTAGCACCTTATAAGATTATTGTTTTGGGTGTTAATGAAGAAGAAGTAAGTCAATCCATTCAACATCTGATGACCGATGAGAATTATGAACTTATTCTTGATGATAAAACCAAGATCATAGGCTGTTATCAAGCCCTTGCTAAAATAGATCTAAAGGTTGATTTAAGTGATGACCCTAACCCTATGCGGCGGGCTTTGGCTTTTTGTAAAGATATCAAGACTTCTAAACGCATTCGTAAAACCTTCAATTCTGAAGAAATACAGGAAGAATTATTTAATCTTCATAAGGTCTATAAAGATACCCCGCCTCTTCACTGTACCTTTGATCATATTGACGGAACACAAAGTGCCAAAACGCGTAATAAAGCCCTTGATTGGCTTAAAGAAGATGTGGGGGAAAATACTTGCCGTGTGCTCACCAATGTAAGATGTCTGTCTGAAGGAGTTGATGTTCCTGCTCTTGATGCCATCATGTTTTTACACCCGCGTAAAAGTCATGTGGATGTGATACAGGCGGTGGGGCGTATCATGCGCCGTGCACGAGGTAAAAAGAGAGGCTACATCATTTTACCCGTTGGGATCCCTGCTGGGGTTTCTGCTGAACATGCTTTACGATATAATAAGAGATACAAGGTGGTCTGGCAAGTCATCAATGCTTTGCTCGCTCATGACGAGAATTTTGAAATCACCCTTAACCAGATGATTTTGGGGCAAGATGTTAGTGATTCTTTGGAGATTGTCGCCTTAAAGAGCATGACCGCTGTTGAGGATAAACTTCATATCCATGAAAAATCAGAACATATGGGACTTGAGATTGGAAAAGCCGCTCATGAACCACAAACTATTCATAGTGTAACAGGAAGATTACCTTTTTATAAAGAGTTTCCCAATGCTCTGAAAACCCTTATTGCGAAGAAATTTGCTATTGCGGATTATTGGGAAAATTGGGCGGGCAATGTTGCTGAGATTGCACAAAATCATATCACGCATCTTCAAAACCTGCTTTCTGATGAAACCAGTGAAGCCTTTCATGCTTTTGATGCATTTCATAAAGAACTAAAGAACAACTTAAACAGTGAAATCAAACAAGAGGAAGCGATTGAGATGTTAGCGCAACATCTTGTCACGCGTCCCGTGTTTGAAGCCTTGTTTGAAGGAAATGAATTTGTGCAAAACAATGCCATTTCGCAAGCCATGGAAAAAATCTTAACAGAACTCGATAAAACGAATATCGAGGAAGAATCCAAGGAGTTACAAGAATTTTATAACAGTGTAAGGCTTCGTGCTTCTGGGATTACCACACCACAAGCAAGGCAAAATCTTATTATTACGCTTTATGAAAGCTTTTTTGCCAAGGCATTTAAGAAAACCACGGATAGGCTTGGGATTGTTTATACGCCCGTTGAGGTTGTTGATTTTATCATTCATTCTGTTGATGATGTCTTGCGGAATGAGTTTGGAAAAAGCTTGGGATCACGGGGTGTTTCTATTCTTGACCCTTTCACGGGAACGGGTACCTTTATCACACGGCTTTTACAATCAAAACTCATCAAACCAGAGGATATGGAATACAAATTCCGTCATGATATCCATGCCAATGAAATTGTTTTGCTTGCCTATTACATAGCAGCGATTAACATTGAATCGACCTATCATAGTCTTATGAAAGGTGAGTATATTCCTTTTAAACATATTGGTTTGGCTGATACGTTTCGGATGCTTGAAGAGAAGAACCTGCTACAGGAATTATTTAAAGAAAACAGTGAATATTTAGAACATCAGAAAAATCTAAACATCAAAGTTATCTTTGGTAACCCTCCTTATTCGGTAGGACAAAAAAATGAAAACGATAATGCAAAGAATACTCCTTATCCTATACTAGATAAACGTATTGCTGAAACTTATGCTGTTCATTCAAAAGCAAGTAGTATGCGAACGCTTTATGATAGCTATATCCGTGCAATCCGCTGGGCTAGTGACCGTATAAAAGACCGTGGTGTTATTGGTTTTGTTACAAATGCCGGTTTTATTAATGGAAGTTCTATGGATGGGTTACGAAAATGCCTCGTTGAAGAATTTAGCAGCCTTTATATTTTCCATTTACGGGGAAATGCTCGGACTTCTGGAGAACAACGTAAGAAAGAAAGTGGTGGAATTTTTGGTGAAGGATCTCGTGCCCCTATAGCGATTTCTATTCTCGTAAAAAATCCAAATGCACAACAGCATGGTAAGATATATTTTCGGGATATTGGAGATTATCTCAATAGAGAAGAAAAGCTAACAATAATTGAAAAATTTAGGAGCATTGATGGCATTACACGGAGCAAAAAAGGTTGGCAAATAATTCCACCAGACGAATATGGTGATTGGATTAATCAACGTGATGAAAGTTTTGAGAGGTTCATAGCATTAGGGGATAAGAAAAGTAATAATAAACAGCTTTTTGAAACGTTTTCTCTTGGTATCTCAACCAACCGTGATGCGTGGGCATATAACTCAAGCCATGAAACTTTAAAGAAGAACATGAGTAATATGATTACCTTCTATAACAGTGAAGTAGAACGGTTTAATGATACCTATCCACATATTGATCGTAAAATACGTGTAAAGGCTGTAAATGATTTCGTTGATACAGATGAGAGAAAGATAAGTTGGAGCCGTGCACTTAAACAAGATTTGGCAAAAGGAAAAATTTTTGAATTTGAGATTACATGCCTTACGAAAAATTTATATCGTCCATTTACACAACAATGGCTCTATTATAGTCGTACCTTCAATGAAATGGTTTATCAAATGCCGCGTATATTTCCAATAGGAAAAGCGGTTGAAAATAGAGGCATTCAAATTACAGGCATAGGAGCAAATAAAGATTTTTCCGTTATTATGATTAAGACCGTATCTGATCTTCAGGTGATAGAGAATGGTCAATGTTTTCCACGCTATATTTACGAAGATACTGAATCTTTAAAAAATAAAAACCAATCCCTTTTATTTACAAACTCTATAGAAGAAAACACAACATCTGGTTTACAAAGGCGTGATGCTATTACGGATGAAGGATTAGCACATTTTAAAGCTGCTTATCCGAATGAAACTATCACGAAAGATGATTTATTCTATTATATTTATGGTCTACTTCATTCGGAAGATTATCGTGCCCGTTATGCTGATAACCTCTCTAAAGAATTGCCTCGCATTCCTTGCGTAAAGCGTGCTGAAGATTTTTGGAAGTTTGTAACAGCTGGGCGTGAATTGGGTCATTTGCACGTAAACTATGAAAGTGTAGAGCCTTATCCTGTGACCTTTAAAAAGGGTAATCCAAAACTAACTGATATCTCTAATCCAGAAAAATTTTATTACGTTACAGAAATGAAATTCGCTGGGAATAGTAAAGCAAAGAATAAATCAATTGTTTTTTACAACCATAATATCACAATGATAGATATACCTAAGGAAGCTTATAGCTATATTGTAAATGGTAAATCCGCTCTTGAATGGGTTATGGAACGTCAATGTGTTAAGACAGATAAAAAGAGTGGTATTGTGAATGATGCCAATCGTTATGCTGTTGAAACTGTTGGCAACCCTGCCTACCCTCTAGAGTTATTTCAGAGGGTTATTACCGTAAGTTTAGAAACAATGAAGATTGTTAAGAACTTACCAAAATTAGAAATAAGAGAAACTGAATAACTTATAAAGCATGTTCATATAACGGGTATGATAAACTCATAAGGGGTATAAGGTTTTATACCTATAGGTTCTATGCCCCTTTTATAAATTGCTTACATACAATCTTTAAAAGAATAGTTTATATGCGTTATTCTAAAAGATAAGGCTTTGCACTTTTTAAAACACTGTACTTTGGATTGCCTTTAAGACTTTTAAGAAACCCACTCTTAAATAGAATTAGATTTTTTTACATTGCCTTTAAAAGATTATACCGTAATCTAAAATGATAATTTTATCCTTTTCAAAAGCTTTGTTTAAAAAGAGTTATGTATATTCATTTTTCTTATATTACTTATAGGTTTTGTAGGTTCTTACCCCCCCCCAAAACCCCTTCAAAACCCCTTTTTATATATATTACAGATTGTATTTACGTGTTTTGTGTAATATAGGTTGTTTATTTAAAACATTAACATATTGAAATATAATAACTTTTATTTTTTGATTGAAAAAAATATATAAAGGGGGGTAAAAGAACCCCTCAAAATACTCAAAATCTTCAAAACTCATAACCATAATGGTCTTGATAGCATTTCATATGAGTTACAAACTATCTTTTGAAAGGCTTTAAAGATTACATACTCTCATAAGACATGTTTTAATCATTCACTAAATGATCACTTTTGTCGATTCAATGTACTGACATAAACTGA
>NZ_JBHILT010000281.1:0-581 GCF_042193405.1 Bartonella sp. TT110JLCBS | reverse complement strand
GAAACGCCATTCCAGCAAATGTTCTCCCTATTGAAATTGAAGCTAATCAAGCTTTTGGCACCGGACATCATGGAACAACAGCCGGTTGTTTAGAAATGATTGCCAAAGTCATGAAACACGAAAATCCAAAAAATGCCCTTGATCTTGGTACTGGGAGCGGTGTACTAGCCATTGGCATAGCAATGCTCAAACCAATTCCTGTGCTTGCATCCGATATTGACCCAATTGCTGTTCAAGTTGCACAACACAATATCGAATTCAATGGTGTCAAGGAATATATTACAGCTATTACAGCAACAGATTTTTCCCATGATGCAATTGCATCACGAACCCCTTTTGATCTCATCGTTGCCAATATCCTTGCTAATCCGCTTATTGAACTTGCGCAAGAAGTGGTAAAGGCACTTCAAAAAGGGGGATCACTTATACTCTCTGGAATTCTTGAAGAACAACATGCCCATGTTTTGGAGACTTATATAAAACAAGGAATGAAGCATATCGAAACATACCACCGGCAAGGATGGGTTACGATACATCTGAAATAAAAGAAAAGAAAAGGACGTCGTTATGTATCAATCTTT
>NZ_JBHILT010000280.1:0-586 GCF_042193405.1 Bartonella sp. TT110JLCBS | reverse complement strand
AGGATTTCATTTTACATCGTTTGATGTATTTAATCGACTGGTAGTTCCATTTAAAAAACAAAAGTTATGCCTCTTTGAATGATTGCATTTTGCAAACGTCGAATTTGACTTACTTTACAATGTCTCGCTTACAGTAAATAATGAAATTACTACTACATTTCTTCCTGAATCTAAAACTGTAAACCGTACAACTCTAAGTGATTTCGTTTTGAAGAAATTCAAAATGGCGTAGAGCTCTGAAAACGTCAAATTTGTCACAAAATGTTCAATAACTCGAAAACGGTACAACTGAGATACAATATCTTGTTATCAAACTCATATTTATTTTTAACGAGAAATCCAAAAATGCAATAATATACAGGTTGTTCTATTTAAAATAAGGAAGTTGTGGCTACTTCCGGTCTAATTGGAAGTCTGTCATATTTGAAAATAATATTAAGTTATGGAGAACAACTTTATTCGAAACGTTTTTCTCTATTTTAAACTATACGCCAACCATTTCTCCTTAGTGATCCATCCTTTATTTATTCCTGCTTTTGTATGCTCTCGATATCCACAGGTCCACAAAACGGTCACATGAATGAAC
>NZ_JBHILT010000279.1:0-587 GCF_042193405.1 Bartonella sp. TT110JLCBS | reverse complement strand
CCCTCAGGGAGCTCCCAATGACTTATGCACGCTATCTCACCCTAATTAACTACTAGGTACATTCCAACGATATCAGTGTGTGCTCAATAGCAATATTTCATCTATGTGTTCTCGGATACACCGAGTTTTGCTAAGATAACTGTGCGTTGCTCTGGACAAGCTACGCAATGAGTTTTACCCTAACAACTGTGCACTTCCAACACATCGAGTTATGCAATACAAGATTAAACACAAATATCGAATATAACTCCGTAATCAATTAAAATGAGTGTATAAGCATTACAGTTCGACTAGAGTTCACAACCCTTTGCACTGCGGCCAGTTAGCCCCTCGTGGGCAGGTACACAAGAAAAGAACAATAAAAGAACAAGAGAAAGAAGATATGACTCCCTTCTACACTTTGGATGACCTTCCTTGCAGTGACCTTGTGCTAACCCCATCTCTTGTGTGCGTCCTACTCTTCCTTGGTCTCCTTAGGTGGTTTGGTGAAGCTTGATCTTCGATCTCATCAAAGTCCTCCCGGTGGAGAGAAGAATCCCCGAACAAAGATAAGATAGAAACCCTAAGTTCTGGAGTTAAAAAAGCAG
>NZ_JBHILT010000278.1:0-587 GCF_042193405.1 Bartonella sp. TT110JLCBS | reverse complement strand
TGTGGCGCCTCTTGAAAAAGTACCAGGTCCCCACCTTCATCTTTATTAATAAAACCGACGTGGTGGGTGCTGACGTGAACCAGGTCATTAAACAATTACAAACCGACTTTGCTGATGGCTGCCTGCCCTTTCACGACCAGCTCACTGCTGATGAACTAGAAAACATTGCTACAACTGATGATCATGCACTGGAACAGTATTTAAATTCCGGAACCCTTACCGACAGAGAAATCCAATCCTTAATTAAAGCCCGCCAGGTCTTCCCAGTTTATACCGGCGCTGCTTTAAAACTCACTGGGGTTGATGAGCTCATTGCTGGACTGAAACATTGGACAGTCGAAAACCAAAACAATTCAGATTCAACCTTTGCTGCCCAGGTTTTCAAAATATCACATGATGAAAAAGGTGAGCGCCTCACCTGGTTAAGGGTTCTTTCTGGAACCATTCAGGCCAAGACTGAATTGTTACCAGGAGAAAAGGCAAATCAGGTCCGTGTTTACAATGGTGAAAAGTTTACCGTCGAGCAAACCATTTCTGCGGGAAACGTTTGTGCCGTAACCGGCCTGCAAAGTAGTTTCCCCGGCCAA
>NZ_JBHILT010000277.1:337-589 GCF_042193405.1 Bartonella sp. TT110JLCBS | reverse complement strand
TATCAACTAAATAGACACTTTTAATGCTAGACTAATCTTGTAAGTAACTTGGTTTCCGCAAAGGGAGATGTTTTTATGAAAATCAAAGCTGCTGTTGTTGATGAAAAAGGTGCAAAGTTTGATATTCGTGACGACGTAGAATTAGCTGATATGCAAGCTGATGACTTACAGATCCACATGGTCGCAACCGGGATTTGCCACTCCGATGAAGCATTACGGAAGGGTGATGCAGAAATTGGTTACCCAATCATT
>NZ_JBHILT010000277.1:0-253 GCF_042193405.1 Bartonella sp. TT110JLCBS | reverse complement strand
CTGTGGCAACTGTATTAATTGTCTAAAGGGGATGCCAACCAAGTGTCTCAATTACGCCGCAAATAACCTCTCTGGGGTTCGTCCAGACGGCAGTGCCCACTTTACCGAAGATGGTCACCAAGTTGACGACATGTTCGACCAATCATCCTTTACAACAACGACCGTGGTTCGTGAACGGAACGCCGTCAAGGTACCAAAGGACCTTGACTTACGGAAGTTAGGACCACTGGGTTGTGGATACGTGACCGGATCC
>NZ_JBHILT010000276.1:0-591 GCF_042193405.1 Bartonella sp. TT110JLCBS | reverse complement strand
CATCACAAGCGAAGCTGGAGTTTTCGTATGGATAAAAACTTTATAAGAAAAGAATAAAAATACCTCTTATGAACCATCTTAAGTGCCAAAAGCTGTTTACAACATTGGGAGCTAAAAAATAGAATGGTGGTATCAACTTACACCTTTATTAAACATAAAGGTGTAGGAGTATAGTACATTTCACAGAGCCTTTTTGTTATACTCTTCACAGGCATTGTCGTGATATAAAGAGTGCACTCAGAGATACCTAAAAAACATATCAATGGACAACTCAATGGTATTTATATTTTAGATCCTCTGTTGTGCTTGTGAAGCGTGATCTTATTAAAGAACGTAATAAACAAAAGCATGAGGCAGTGCACCATCTCCACTTTTTAAAAGATATTACCGTAGATGCTTTTAAAAGACATAAAACCGAATTAAAGAGTATGATAATAAGGTAAAAATTAGTTACAATCCTTAAGACCTCATATTCCCTCTAAATTAGGCTTCCTTCTTATTTCAGAGATTATGCAAACAGACTATAGACAATATCTTACCCCATTTAGCATATAAAAGCTGAGACTGTTCGTCTAGCACTTATCTATCTTA
>NZ_JBHILT010000275.1:299-592 GCF_042193405.1 Bartonella sp. TT110JLCBS | reverse complement strand
CATTGCGGGAATTCTCTTTGACCGCTACAACCCACGAACACTGATGATGGAAGGGCTGATTGGTGCCATTATCACAATGTTCATCTTAGTTGGGCGAAGTGGTTGGCCAATCTACCCGATTATGCTGACATTGGTTGGGTTCTTTAACGGTTGGCTAGTAACCCTCCATAATTCATACGGAACAATGGTCAATGGTCATGATGGCCGTTTCGTCTTTAACATGATCTACTTTGCGAATAACCTAGGGATGGTTTTCGCGACGAGTGCGGTTGGTCCCCTGTATCAGTATGCGC
>NZ_JBHILT010000275.1:0-266 GCF_042193405.1 Bartonella sp. TT110JLCBS | reverse complement strand
TCTTCATCGTGAGTGGCTACTTCTTCTACCGGGTCAAAGTTCACCGGCAACGGGAAGCAGCGGTCGATGCTGACGAGCTGCCTACTCATTCAAGAACTAAATTACCAGGACCTAACCTGGCGATTATTTGGACGCTTTTCATGGCATTGGTGATCATTTGGATTACCTACTCGCAGTGGTCCAGTAACATGTCCGTTTACGTAACAAACCATGGGATCTCAATGACCCTTTACAGCCTCCTGTGGACCGTTAACGGACTAATGGTA
>NZ_JBHILT010000274.1:0-592 GCF_042193405.1 Bartonella sp. TT110JLCBS | reverse complement strand
CTCCCACCCCAATAATCGGGCTCACTGCGTTGATAGTTAAAATCCCACGCATCATTCATCCCTAAAATATTTTCTACCCTCAAGCCCGCACTATAACGCGCATAACCCGTGGAAGATTGTCCCATATTGTCATGAGAAACAGTAACCTTGAAAGTTTTATCGGGATGATTGTTAATATTGACAATGGTGCTCCCTTCTTCACGCCCTGGAAGAAGTTCGCTTTGAGCGTGTGCTGAACTCAAACGGTTGATCTGATCAAGCCCCTGTTCAATATCGCGCATGTTCAGAACATGACCTTGAAGCCCAGGAAAAGCACTCCATACAACATTATTATAACGAGACGCCGGTGAACCATTATAGTAAATCTCTGAAAGCTTGCCCTCAACGACAACAAATTTGAGCGTCTTGCTGTTTTTGATATCTTGATCAGGAATATAAAAACGCGCCGTTACATAGCCTTGATCCAAATAAACTTTGGTTAACTTCTTGATTAAGAGCTGAATATCAAAAAGACCAATACATCTTCCAACATAAGGCTCTGTTACGGCTGATATAGAGCGCTTTTTGACATGATGCACTCCCTCAACAACAA
>NZ_JBHILT010000033.1:0-6542 GCF_042193405.1 Bartonella sp. TT110JLCBS | reverse complement strand
AAGGACACTTTCATGCTTTAAAACGTCTACCTTTAAAGCAAATACATAAAAAGCTGCACGCATAGTGCAGCTTTTTTGCAAAATTTTCTTGATTTTTCATGCTTTTCAACACAACAAGAATTTTCGAAATCTACGTGAAGCTTTTATAAGCGTGAGAAACAAGCTTCAAAATAAAAGATTTTTTTCAATAATTCTATTTTTTTATGTTTTTCTTTTAAAAAACTTCTTAAATGAAGTGTTGACTCCATCGATTATATATATGCCATTACAGCATAACAAATATGCGACTCTTGCTCTATTTTTTGCATTTAAGCCAAACAAATTTCGCAGAAAAATATTCCTCTACGATCAACAACTTTTCTCAATGTGGAAAACATATCAATCTTACATCTCATGTAAGAGGGAGCATTATGCGGTTAACATTTCATCCACACACAATATGAGAGAATAAGTTGAATTCTCTGATACAAAGGGAATACCAACCTACCCAATGATCTATTCTCAACAAAGCAACACTCTCACCACTTCAATACCAGTATTTTAGTTTGAGTATACGAACACAATTTACATTCTAGATTAAATGTATCAAATAAATAATGAACATAAAATCTATGAATAAACAATGGGTTAACTGTACATGCTTCAAACAAAGAACAAAATTCTATAATCATGCGTTATTAATTCTTTTGTAAATATTTTATACAGATATCAAAAATCGTACCATTGCTTTCAATACAAGAAACCGACATAAAAAGTTTCATATTGAATGACCAAAATAGTCTTTTACAAATTGCGATATTAGAGCAAAAACTTCATTGGCTAATTATACGAAAAAATAAAATAGAAAATGCATTTTAATAAATATAAAAGCAAATTGTTTTATAAAAGAATATGACAAAAACTGATAAATCAACTTATGATCATGTATTTATGATTCAGATATTGAGTTCAATTTTGCACAATCATTTGAAAAAAACGATAAGATTAAAGTTTATGCGAAACTGCCTAAATGGTTTAAAATTGATACATCTCTTGGATCATATACTCCCGATTGGACTGTATTATTCGAGCAAAATGGGCAAGAAAAACTGTATTTTGTTGTGGAAAGCAAAAGAAGTATTTTCGAAGACATGTTGCGCGTTCTGGAAAAAGCAAAAATCCATTGCGATCGTGAACATTTCAAAGCTTTAGGAGAAAATACCCAATATATTGTTTCTGATAATTATAAAACTTTTATCGATCAAGCAATTCAAAAAGATACCACAACAACTTGAAAAAATGTTTGGGTTATGGAAACAACCCTCCCCTGTTTTTTATAAAATGCACCTTTTTCCTACTCTATAATTTACAAGCTCTTCCTTATAACCAATTTTAATTTTTATTAAACAATCAAGAAATTATCGAACATTTTTCAGAAAGAGCTGCACATTTAAGAAAAGAAAATTATAAACTATTGAGAATACATTTGATACCCAAACAATCATTTAAGCATAAAAAATGATATATAAACAAACATTGGATTTTTAAGTCAATAATTTGATTTATAAAGATTTTCACATTTTCCATGTTAAATAATAAATGCAAATGGAGCAGGCGTGCACGTTTGTGTAGGTTCTGCTTTTGCTCTCATGCAGATTGAGTTGACAGCAAATAGACTCCTCGATAAACTCATTGACATCAGCTTAACTGATGGCTTAATTCTAGAGAAAAAGGCGGGTTGTACACAAGGGGACCATCAGCACTTCCAATCATATTCATCCCAATATCAAAACCGCAGATATCACAAATGCGTGTTAATTTTTAAAAGTCTGTGAATGGGGCGCAACCAATGTTTTAAAGAACATCTGTAGGGAGCATGATCATGCAAAAGGTAGATTCCTATACTCAATCAGAAAGGTATGTCATATATACCGTCATTATTTCCAGCATACTTCCTCTGCTGGACGGGAGCATTGTCAATGTCATCCTTCCTAACCTTGCGCATTATTTTTCAGTCGGAGAAAATAATATACAATGGGTTGTAACATCCTATTTTCTCGCCACCGTTCCAGGGCTGCTAATGGCCGCTTTTGTGCAAGGAAGAATAGGTATCAAAAGCACTTGGTTTCTTGCAAGCTTCATTTTTATGCTTGGATCACTGGGGGTAGGATTAAGCTATAGTTTTCCAACTATTATATCTGCTCGTATCGTTCAAGGTTTCGGGACAGGTCTTTTGCTGCCCCTTAGCCAAACCATCATTGCCTTACAATTTGGACAGACACGAGTGCGCCAAGCCATGGGCACCATAGCCGTACCAACAGTTTTCGCTCCTGCCTTTGGTCCGCTGGTAGGCGCCTCGCTTGCTCAGTATGTGTCTTGGCGTTTGTTATTTTTTATCAATATTCCGCTTATTTTATTGGCACTCACCCTTGGAGCAAAACATTTAAAGAGCAACGAAACAACAAAAACAAAATTTAACTTATTTGCATTTTTAGCGTTTTCCATCTCCCTTCTTTCGTTTTTTTATCTCACAGAAGCCAGAAATATCAATAACCACAACGCCCTCTTTATCCTAGCGCTTATAGCCGTGATATCTCTCATATTATTCATTGTTTCTAATCAGAAAGCAAAAAACAAATTAATCGTCTTTAGCGGATTTCAAAATGCGCGCTATACATTGCTCATGATCATGGGGCTCGTTGCTTCATTTCTTTTTTATAGCTTCCTCGTTTATTTCCCACTAGCCGTTGCCATGGGAGGAAACTATGAAAAGAGCCTTCTCATCATCGGTGCCCTCCTTGCTCTGCAAGGAGTGGGTGCGTGGATTGGCAGGAAATTTATTTACCAAAAATGGAAAGAAAAATCTCCCTTTTTCATGATAGGAATTGGTTTAGTGATATCAAGCTTTGGGTTATTATGCTTCGGCTATAATATAAGCATGGATGGACTTGGATTCTTGCTAAGAGGTGTAGGACTTGGCATCGCCACCATTGTCTGCCTTTCCGCCCCCATCCAATATGTCAACAGTTTATACGTCAAAGATACAGCCGTTATCACACGCATATTACAGCAAATAGGTGGTGCCTTAGGGGGTATATTCGCTGGCTTTTTGATCCATTCGCTGACAGAAAAATCCCTGTCCTTAAACCAAACATATATCGTATTCTTCATATTCTCTATCACTGCATTTTTACTGTTTTTCCTAGCCCTCTTCTTATCGCGTAAAGAGAAGAATTCCGATTTATGATATGCTTTATTTGAACTCCCTATCCATAACATTGGCAATAGCTTATAAAATCATACAGCATTTACCACTTTTCGAGAAACCAACACACTGAGACCTTGAGCACAGCCTTCATCATTTTTATGAAAGAACACTAAACCGATAAGCTCCTTAAGCTCTAAAATTGATCACCTCCAGTAACGTACGGTGTTTGTAATTTTATGATACCTCTGTGCTTTTAGATTCCTCTAAAAACCTCTTGAAATATGGGATTTTCTGATCAGACCTTTGCAAGATCCACGAAATTAAGCACGCATTTCAATGCGGAATAGTCCCATAAATGCGCTAACAGACGCCCTACAGAACCAGCATAGAATATAGAACCCACAATGCCCCCAAATGCTGACCATCTTCTGCCACGCATCGCGATGCAAAAAATCGCACTGTATTGCAAACTTGATAATGTTATTCCCCCCTTTTCAAAGTCATTGAATCACTATGCTTTCATAATCACAATAGGTTCAAATGAAACTGAAGCGACAAAAACAGCTGGTAAAGCAGCATCTTCTCTCCATTTCATTGTTAACTGTCATAACAAATCTCCCCCGCTTTAATAAAAAAGCCCTCTCTCATTGAGAAAGAAATTTTAAAAACATTGAAAATCATGAAGCACGATGACAGACAGCAAACCATCTCTAAAAAGACTGTTTCTTGATTTTCACAGCGTACTCTTAGATTTCTCTAACATTTTCCTGCCTTTAAATTTTCCTTATAAGTTTTACGGACAAAAGAAGCTTTTCAGAACTCTTTTACACATAACTTCATTGCTTCAAGCTCCCTTACAGACACGATAAACGTTTATATTTTCATCTCTACCAAATACGCGAGATTAACAGCGGATATCACGAAAACAGTCTTTTTATAGAAAACAGTAAGCTTTAACGGAATAAACGAGATTTTAAACTAGCCTCCCGCATTACTCTATACCGGTTATGCAAATAAAGAGCGCCATCTACTTTTTCTGACAAGCAAAGAACACACACAACATTTAGTAACATGCCATTATTGAAATTCTTGTCACAAAACCTTCCTTTCAGGGATTATGCGCATTGCCTGCTTCCTTCTCTCCAATAAACAATCTGCCAATAAAGAATGCTATTGCAGTTACGATAATACAAAATTATACTTCTGTTCTCATTCTATATTTTTCCAATTATCACGCATTATTCACCCCCTTCACTGCTTCACTGTTATAACAATGAAAGGAGAAAAAAATTAAAACACAATATGGCATTTCTCTTTCACAAATCTTATATAAGCCACAAAATTGTTGCGCGACTTTCTAAGCAAGGTCAGGCAATAAAATCATATTCTAAAAACCACTCAACATACCACTTTTTGATATTACAAAGATACAAAATGCAATTATCGTCTCCGCAAACAATATCTCAGAAAAACAAAATCCCTCCTGCAACAATTAGGGCACTCTCTCAAATATTACCAAAGTACTATTGGCCAGAGAATTTGGATGCCTTATTCTTTTATACACCATCTGCTCCTCATGAGTACCTAAGTGATGATAAAGAAGTCACGATTAAGAAACGACTAGATACAATCAATGTAAAATGCAATGAACCGCTTGAAGTCCTTGGTCCCCTGCTTGGTGATTTTTTGGACAGCGAGTTTCATAAGTTAGTCGGATTCATATTTCAAGACATACCAGAAGACCAAATGCTACAAGAGCTTAAAGAAGATCAACGTAAAATTTTAGAAACGTTAAAGAAAGATGGATTAGAATATCAGCGTGGAGGATATATTATCAAGAATGAGGTGACCTTCACACAAGAATTGCAAAAAGCTGGTCTCCTCTCGATGGAAGAGCTACAAAAACGTATTGCAGAGAAAGAACTTTCAGCAGTAGAAATCGAAATAAATAGAGCATTAGAAAATATAGAAAAAGATCCAAGGGAGGCAGTTCTATTTGCAGCAAATCTGTTGGAAGCCTCTTGCAAAGCTTATCTCGACCACCATTCTATCCCATATGCAGAAAACGCCCGTAATAATCTGCCCGCTTTATGGGAAGAAGTCGTTAAGAAAGCTAAGATCCATCCCGAAGATATGAAGCAAGAAAACTTAAAAAATCAAGATCTAGATGAAAATGACTTAAAAATGATCGCATCCGGTCTGTATCAAATTGTGCGCGGTACTATAAAGTTAAGAAACAAGAAAGGTGCAGCGCACGGCCGCTCAGAAAAGGATTTTGAACTAATCAATCTCAAGCCTCGCCATGCGCGTTTAACTTTTAATGCCGCCCATTCCCTCTCAATTTATATTTTAGAGCTCATGGATCAGCCATAATAAAAAACATATCACGACTACCAGCATTTTCTCGTGCCATTTTTAATGCCTAAAAAGCATTAAAGGGGAGTGGCTGCTTCTACCCTACAAAACCAAATATTTCTATAGCATGACAACATGAGTAGTCACACCGCTCTATGGTGTTCCTCTTCCCCGCGTTTCTAGGCTCCGCTTCTAAAGTCAGTGGCAATTTCTGTAAATGCAAAAGCCGCCCTTAAGGATGACGAATGAGGATGGTGCAAAAGTATTGCCTTGATTATTTTTTTTAAGAACAAACTAGCTAGTGTACTATTTTTGGAAAGCTCTCGTGCAGAAATATTATGATGGAGAAGCTAGTCATTATGATAAAAACACAAGTCTTAACTCCGTAAAGAGAGAAAATCTGAGCTTAGATTTAATTCCTACAAAGCCTTTATGCGCGTAAATTACGTACCTATACGTTCTTCCCCTACCCTACTTAATTTTATAATAAGACAGCTCCGTATAAAAAACAGCACTATTCTTACATACCATAGCCATTTTCTCTTTACAGGCTTTCTGCTATCAACATAACACTTTACCCTCTTAAAACACTGTTTGCAAAAGGTTTGCATCATTACAATGATCATAGGCATAGGCTTGCTACCCCAAAAAGCTTGCTAGGTAAAAATCCGCCTTAGTAGTCAGGGATATAGATAGTTTGGAGGTCAAGGAATTGTGAGCAATTTTTTTGTTACAAAAAGTTAGCGGATTGTTTTGAGGATTTGGCTATACAGACTACACATAGGACAAAGGGAGGGATGTCATAAGAACCAAGAAAATCTGAGCTTAGATTTAGCCTTGAGCGCCCTTTAAGTGCGTGGCATTACGTACCTTAATGGCTTTTACCCCCCCCTTGCTTTCCGAAGGTGCATGATAATTAGTAAGCATGCGCCTTTAGTTTTTATTTGTTTTTTGTACGTGGGAAGAGTTGCAAGAGAATAGTATTTTACTCCATGCGTTT
>NZ_JBHILT010000273.1:338-593 GCF_042193405.1 Bartonella sp. TT110JLCBS | reverse complement strand
GGGTCTTTTTTGAAAAGCTTGCTCAAGCAGCAGGGCATCAGCTTGACTTTTCACTTGTTACAAAAGAACGCATGATGCTCGCCAGTGTTGCTGTAGCAGAAAATGGTGATCTAGAACCAATGCAACATCTGTTTGAAGATATCTCTAATCCCAATAAAATACTTCTTTTAAAGGAATTCATGAGCAGCATGAAAGAACTTGGGCGCAATGTTAATGATCGTCCCGTTATGGTTGCAAAAGAGGGTGAAACCTACA
>NZ_JBHILT010000273.1:0-271 GCF_042193405.1 Bartonella sp. TT110JLCBS | reverse complement strand
TATATCATCGGTAATAAAGAGCATCTCACACAAGAACAACTCAAAACATTAAAACCCGGTGACAAATTTACCTTTACAGTCCCAAAAACAAAAGAGCTTGAAAGCATTCTCATTCCACAAGAAAGATTAGCTCCTTTGACAGAAAATGAAAAAGCCGAAATGATTGCTGAAGATTCTTGCGTACACACAAGCTTAAAACAGATCCAGAAATTGGCAAAAATTGTTTATGGTAACGAAAAAATATTAGACAAACAGATGGTAGAGATCATCA
>NZ_JBHILT010000272.1:326-594 GCF_042193405.1 Bartonella sp. TT110JLCBS | reverse complement strand
GCCGTACTGGTGGATGTTCTTTACAATCTAATATGCTTGCCAAAACATGATCAATCCAAGGTCCTGTCATATTCGCGACATAAGAAGCTGTGACACTATATTCTTTGCTACTTAACTTGTCTTGAAGAAAGATACGCCATTTATTGTCTTCTTTTTTTAAAGAGAGAACTTCTGTTCGTACTTTTATATCAGCTCCCCTCTTTTCTGCATCACGCGCATTGCCAATAACTAAACGCGCATCATCTACTCTTGCATCAGAATATTCAAA
>NZ_JBHILT010000272.1:0-268 GCF_042193405.1 Bartonella sp. TT110JLCBS | reverse complement strand
CAATTTCTGATTCCAATTCCCTAAATAATCATAAATAAAAAGTCCAAAACGCAACATCCAAGCAGGGCGCAATTCTTTATGATAAGGAAGGAGAAAACGCAAAGGACGCACAATATGTGGAGCCATGCGTAAAATGATCTCGCGTTCTTTCAATGCTTCACGAACAAGTTTGAACTCATAGTGTTCAAGATAACGAAGCCCACCATGAATAAGCTTTGTTGACGCACTTGAGGTCCCAGATGCAAGATCGTTCATTTCAGCCAATCCC
>NZ_JBHILT010000271.1:0-595 GCF_042193405.1 Bartonella sp. TT110JLCBS | reverse complement strand
TCTGTTTTTTTGCGCACATGAATGGCCGCAAAAAAACGATGATACGGTTCTTGTCAATACTGTTTATGATGCCAATGGTCAGATTTTAACAAACGGAGATACCGTTATGGTGATAAAAGATCTGAAGGTAAAAGGTGCTTCATCTGTTTTAAAAGGTGGTACTAAGGTAAAGAATATTCGCTTGGTGGATGGAGATCATAATATTGATTGCAAAATTCCAGGGATTGGTCAGATGAGTTTAAAGTCGGAGTTTGTGAAAAAAGTTTAAGCATTTGTCCTCTTGCAATTGTTTTTGGATTTCGTTGGTTTTCTATTTTTACATTCTTCTCTAATTGGGCATATTTTCCTCCAGTTGCTTCTTTTCTTGTTTCATAGATTACACCAATCAGATAGAAGCAATATGTTTTCCTTTATTGCAAAGCCATGTATCGCAGAGAAATAGCGACTCTGTCTTTTTCTTTTAATATGCGGTATGGGGGACTGGATGTTGACTCACAAGCAACAATAAAAGTATGCGCTTTATGAGAAGAACAATACCGTAAAGTAGACAAACTTATTCCTGCTGAATTGAAAAAATATTCTCATTTTTTGTATC
>NZ_JBHILT010000270.1:337-598 GCF_042193405.1 Bartonella sp. TT110JLCBS | reverse complement strand
ATAATAAAGTATAGGTATCTGATAAAAGTACAGACAGAGCACTCCCCAAAGCAGGTCCTATCATCTTTGCCGCGCTATTGATCATGTTAAGCACAGAATAGTAACGAGTCCGTCCGTTTTCAGGCACCGAATTTGCACTGAGAACGGAAATTGCAGGCATGGCTAGACTGTTGAATGTCGCTCGAATAACTGCCAGTATAATAAATCCTTGCAGACTCGTCGCCAGCAATAAACCGACAGTACATAGCGCCCGTAACAGCA
>NZ_JBHILT010000270.1:0-253 GCF_042193405.1 Bartonella sp. TT110JLCBS | reverse complement strand
GATACCAGGTAATAATGTTGCCGCTCCAATAAAAGCGACATCATATTGATCAGCTTTCCACGTGAACACAGATACGGTCAAAATCACGATATAATCAATCCAACCGCCAAATGACACCACGCCATTACCCAGCAAAAGCACCAACAAGCGATTTTTTACTGCCCCGTCTCTTTGCACCAAAACACGCACCCCTTCTTTTTCGTTAGCAATACTGATTAGATGACCAATTTTTCCTCACACCCTAAAAGCACCA
>NZ_JBHILT010000269.1:0-601 GCF_042193405.1 Bartonella sp. TT110JLCBS | reverse complement strand
GGACGTTGAAATCGTTGAGATAGATGTCCTCAACTTGGTGAGAAAATTCAATGGCGTCAATCAACTCGCAGACCATAGAGAAAATATAGGATTATAAAATGACAGTACAAACAAGCATTACACATAAATTACTTGTACCTGTTACCTTTGAAGGAAAAGATCACACCGAAATTACTTTACAGCGCCCCAAAACAAAAGATGTGCAAGCAATCGACAAAAAAGAAGGCATAGAGCAAACAATCGCTATGATTGCACGCCTTTCTGGATGGGCACATGAAGCGGTTGGAGAACTCGATATTAATGACTTGTCGAGCATTGGAGAGATTTTGGAGTCTTTTATCAAGCGGCGGGATACCTCGACTGGGAAACCGCCGCTAAACTCATAGCCGATATTACCATTGTGTTCCATTGGTCCCTTTCAAAGATGATGGAAATGGAACCGCAAGAACTCATATTCTGGCGAAAACAAGCAGCAGAAAGGTATAAGATAAAATGAGTGAAAAAGTTGCTGATGCAAAGGTGAAATTGTCTCTTGAAGACAAACTCACCGCACCTCTCAAACATCTTCAAAAAAAATTCGATACATTGTCAAAAACACTCT
>NZ_JBHILT010000268.1:326-602 GCF_042193405.1 Bartonella sp. TT110JLCBS | reverse complement strand
GAATTCAAAACTTTAAAAGGCATTCGTCATTTTACGACGAATGCCTTTTTTGCTTGTCTTTCCCATTTGAAAAGTGCTAATGTTATAACGTTAACTTTTTGGAGGGAAGAAATTGAAAAAATATCAGATTGAAGTTCCAGAATCGGCGGTCAAACAGCTTGATTTGAAAAATATTGAATATTCAATGCGGCTAGAACATAATTCCATTCTGGTTCGACCGGCCAACATTACTGACCTGATTCCCCAAATTCACTTCTGGTGGTACGGGATTCTGGC
>NZ_JBHILT010000268.1:0-276 GCF_042193405.1 Bartonella sp. TT110JLCBS | reverse complement strand
CGGATTGTGCCCTTGAGCGGTTACTATTCGATTGCCTCGGCCTCGATTATCCTGAGTGCCGTGTGCGGAACCTTATTATTTGCGGTCACGTTTGTGGTGCAAAAGCTTAATAAACGGGGGCCTGCGCGCACATTTTCATGGCGGAGCTTGCCACCGTTGATTGTGGCGTGTGCAATGATTATCGTCTTTATCATGCTGGCCTTATACTGGCTGTTTGGCTTTTTTTATGAGACGGCCCCCACCGAGATCTACACTTCGACGGCCTTAGTTTTTATT
>NZ_JBHILT010000267.1:0-602 GCF_042193405.1 Bartonella sp. TT110JLCBS | reverse complement strand
GGTTCAAACACGGGACGAGGGAGTTGAAAGACTAACACAAGAGCTTAAACAGCGTGATGGAGGAGTAAAAGCGCCGGCTCATAAGAATAAGAAGAGTAAGAAGAAGGGTAAGTGAGGAGAGAAAGATGGAAGATGTAATGTCATTTGTCATAGGTCATATCATCAATAACATTCCAATTATTGTGGTCTCACTGTTTACTTTACACTATTATTTCAAGGCTTCTGACCTACAAGAACAGATAGATGAACAAGATGAAATAATTAGGGAAAAGGACACAATAATTAAAAATCAAGAAACATTAATAAATAAACAGGTAACTTCTATTGATGGACAGATTGCAAGTTTACACAAAAAAATAGAAAGAATTAAACCACAAGATATACAGTTTAATCAGCAATTTCAAAAAACATTTCCCATGTCTTTAATCCGTCGAAGCTAACAGGACAAAAGCTCACTTCGATTGTTTTCTTTGGATTATACGGTGCAGTATGCCTTATGAAAAATTCAGGGTCAACTATATCATTTGAGCTTAGAGGGGAAATATATAGTGTTAATGACAACTCACTGCGGCTTTTTAGATTAAATAACTCTAACAACTGTT
>NZ_JBHILT010000032.1:0-6743 GCF_042193405.1 Bartonella sp. TT110JLCBS | reverse complement strand
CAACGCGCTCAGATGAAGAAAGAGTTAGAAGAGTGCCCTGATGATCAGTGTCGAAGAGATGTTAACGAAAAATGGTTCGAGATTGATGAACAACAAGATAGAACTTTTTCGACAGGAATTATGACTGGTCTCATTGCCGATATACCAATCAAGCTATACGAGTTAGCTGATGGCGCTGTGAAGAACATGATGTTACAAATAATGATATTTGCTAGCAATCCATGGGGGGGCGCGAAAAGGGCTGTTAAAGACATTGAAACAGGAGCGTCTTGGGTCGTGAGTGGACATGTGATTGATGATGCCTGGGAAGGTACTGGTCAATTCTGGGGAGGTGTTGAGGATGCGTTTATAGGGGATATAGATTACGTAAAAGAGAATCTTGAAAAAGCGGGGGTTGACGGAGCTTTTAATGCTGGTTTTGAAAGTGGAAGATTATCAGCCGGAGTATTAGAAAACTTTGCTGGAGGAGCTGGAGCAGCCAAGGGAGCTATAAATCTTGGCAACAAGGCTGTGATCAAGTTCATTGCTAGGAAAGATTTTGCCCAATTCGCTTCCAAGAAAAATCTTGCAGAACTTGCAGCTCAAGGAGATCCTGACAAATTTGCGGCGAGGAAAGAACTGACCAAACTTGCTGCTAAAGAAAAAAAGCTTTGGTTAAAAAAGAAACCCACTAAATTTACCGATAGCAAATTTGGACAGACTAACAAAGCCTATCAGAGAGACGACCTGTTTGATCCTAACAGAATTTCTGATTGGGAAGAAAAAGGAAAAACGGTATGGGGCACCAATGTTGAAAGGACAAAAACAGGAAGAGCACCTATGGGGTTTGATGGTAAGCCTGTTGAGTTGCATCACCTAAAGCAAACGCCTGATGGCCCCCTAGCAGAAATTAGCCATGAATTTCATAAAAAATATACTTCTGTTATTCATGCTAATCCAAAAACACATCAATCGCTTATAGAGAGAAAAAAGTTTGAGAAGCAGAGAGAGGAATATTGGAAAGAATACGGCAATGGGCATGGAGAACAAAAAAACAGTAGTTTAGGAGGAATAATTGATATGAAATGGGGTATCATAGGTCTAAATTTTGACAGATGGGGACAGGAGCACCGGCAGTAGTGATCTACGGTTGATGAAAAGAGAAAAAACAGAGATTTATAGAATAATTGATGGAGAATAATTGATGAAAAGCTATACCTTAGATGATGTTATACAATTAGTTGATAAATATGAAGGTGATATTGTTAATTTTGCTAGCAAAGATAAGGAGGTTGATGATCTCGTGATTGAAAAAGCTGAGGAAATTCTTGGTTTGCAATTCACATCTTCCTATAAAGCTTTTTTAAAACATTATAAAGGGGGAGACATTGCTGGTTATGAAATCTATAGCCTTTATAAAGAGTGTGGAGAAGATATTCCTTTTGATGACATTGTTTTACAAAACTTAAATTATTATAGAAAACATGGTTTTGTGACACCAGAACAGCTTGCCGTTAGCAGAACAGATTTTGGTGAAACCTTTTACTTTGATTATACACAGTTTAGGGATGGTGAATGCCCACTCTATGTCATGCTTCCATCTGAAGATTGCGAATATTACGCTAGCAATTTTTATGAATTCCTTTGTAAAAGAATTAAAGAAATCGTGGGAGTTGAGATACCTGATGGAGACCAACCAATTGAAAAGATTGAGAACACTCCCACTCCGCAACCTATACCTTTTTACAAGAGCTTTTGGAAAAAACTATGGAAGAGGTGAAATTGATAGAGGAAATATGGAGCGTTTATCACGCACGTTTTGAGGATCATCTATGAAAACCTATACCTTAGCGGATGTCATAGAATTAGTTGATAAGTATAGCGATCGTATCAATTTTGGTACTGCTGATGATGGAGTTGATGATGTACTAATTGAAAAAGCAGAGAAAACTCTCGGTTTGCAGTTTACAACTTCCTACAAGAGTTTTTTAAAAAATTACGGAGGAGGAGAAATTGGTGGTGAAGAAATCTTTAGCCTTTATAAGGAGTGTGGAGTAGATATCCCTGGTGGTGATATTGTTTTCCAAAACTTAAATGCTAGAAAACGTGGTTTTGCAACATCAGAACAGCTTGTCGTGTGTTACGCTGATTTTGATGAAATTTTTTATTTTGATTATACGCAGTTTCGGGATGGAGAATGTCCAATCTATGTTATGTATCCATTGGATAATTGCGAATATTACGCCAGTAATTTTTATGAATTCCTTTGCAAAAGAATTAAAGTACATACGGGAGTTGAGATACCTGATGGTGACCAACCGATTGAAAAGACTGAGAACACTCCCACTCCGCAACCTATCCCTTTTTACAAGAGTTTTTGGAAAAAACTATGGAAGAGGTGAAATTGATAGAGGAAATATGGAGCGTTTATCACGCACGTTTTGAGGTTCATTTATGAAAACCTATACCTTAGATGATGTTTTAGAATTAGTTGATAAATATAATGGTGATATTATCAATTTTGGTACTGAAGATGATGCAGTTGGTGATTTCGTGATTGAAAAGGCGGAGAAAGCTCTCGGTTTACAATTTACATCGTCTTACAAGAGTTTTTTAGAACATTGTAAAGGCGGGGACATTGGTGGTGAAGAAATCTATAGTCTTTATGATAATCCTATGGGTATTCCTGCTGGTGATATTGTTTTTCAGAACTTAAATGATAGAAAACGTGGTTTTGTGACAGCAGAACAGCTTATCGTGTGTGAAGCTGATTTTGATGAAACCTTTTACTTTGATTATACGCAGTTTCGAGATGGTGAATGCCCACTCTATGTCAGGTTTCCATTGGGCGATTCTGAATATTACGCCAGTAATTTTTATGAATTCCTTTGCAAAAGAATTAAAGTACACGCGGGAGAAGAGATACTTGAAGGTGATCAACCAATTGAAAAGATTGAGCACACTCCCACTCCGCAACCTATCCCTTTTTACAAGAGCTTTTGGAAAAAACTATGGAAGAGGTGAAATTGATAGAGGAAATATGGAGCGTTTATCACGCATGTTTTGAGGTTCATCCATGAAAACCTATACCTTAGATGATGTTGTAGAATTAGTTGATAAATATAATGATATTATCAATTTTCGTACTGAAGAAAATGCGGCTGATGATCTACGGATTGAAAAGGCGGAGAAAGCTCTCGATTTGCAATTCACATCTTCTTATAAGAGCTTTTTAAAAAAATATGTAGGAGGAGAAATTGGTGGTGAAGAAATCTTTAGCCTTTATAAGGAGTGTGGAGCAGATATCCCTGGTGGTGATATTGTTTTCCAAAACTTAAATGATAGAAGAGATGGTTTTGCAACATCAGAACAGCTAGTCGTGTGTTACGCTGATTTTGATGAAATTTTTTATTTTGATTATACGCAGTTTCGGGATGGAGAATGTCCAATCTATGTTATGTATCCATTGGATAATTGCGAATATTACGCCAGTAATTTTTATGAATTCCTTTGCAAAAGAATTAAAGTACATACGGGAGTTGAGATACCTGATGGTGACCAACCGATTGAAAAGACTGAGAACACTCCCACTCCGCAACCTATCCCTTTTTACAAGAGTTTTTGGAAAAAACTATGGAAGAGGTGAAATTGATAGTGATGAAATATATAGCCTTTCTAGAGAGCCTAAGTATTACACAAGTAATTTTTATGTAAAAGAATTACAGAGCATGCTGGGGGAATGATGATGCAAACCAAAGATGTCACAGAGATTTTAAAAAGACTGGGCTGGGAGCCTTATCGTGATAACGTGGGGGATACTTTTGCGCATTATCATCTTCCTGACTACATTGTGGGCATAGGCTATGATATAAAAAATTATGGAGAGAGCGGCAAAGAGTTTCGGTTATCGGCTAAACTCACTACTGCTTCCTATTGCCTTGCTTGGGAAAAGGATCAATCTAAGGCTTTAAGAAACAAAACTCTTCCGCCAAACGCCTCACTTTTTCATTTGAGAGATGAATTATCAAGGAAAGAATCCCCCTCCAGATTTATATAGATAAAAAGTTCCAAGAAAGGAAAATCTCATGGACGTCACAAAATTTTGTAAATTGTATTAATCATTACTTAGGCGAAAATTCTACGTACGTTTCGTCGCCGTTAATGTGTTTATTTCCATTTTCATCCTTGGTATTGGACTATAATGGAGATTTTAAAAATTGCTTTTATTCAGAAGCTTTTGTGAATCTACAAAATTATGAGGCAATAGATTGGTCAGCTCAAAGCGTTTTAAAATCTTTGAAAGAATCTGGCGCATGTAGCGGATGTCGTGGGAAGGTATTTTGTGGATAAGGTTAACCAATTTAAGATTTATAGTGTTAGCAAGTCTACAGCTCTAGTGGTTGCTGTTTTACCTCTTTTTTTGTCAGAAAAATTGCATTTGTCGCAAGCGGATATTATTTTAATCGGTAGTTATTTTTTATTGCTTCCTTTGATCTTAGAAGTCCCCTTGGGTTTATTATCAGATGTTTATGGAAGTAAGCGCGTTATTTATACTGGGCTATTTTTCTTTCTTTGCGGTTTTTTAGCTCTTTTTATGAATTATGCATATTTTGCTTACGCCACTTATTTGTTGTGTATTACATTAGCAGCTGCTTGTTTCTCAGGTGCGGAAGATAGTTTACTCTTTTCTGTAGTACCAAAGCATCGCACACTGTTTTCCGTTAAGTCAGAAGTGGCTGCTGTTACCTATAGTGTGACAACGGTACTTATTTTTTTAGGGGGAATACTTTATTATGTGCATCCTGCATTGCCTGTAATTTTTCAAGTCCTTTCATTAATTTTTGCTATTTTTATGTTTTCAAAACTGACGAAGGGATTAGATAGTTTTCATATCAACGCTCATCCGAGTATTTTCACAGTTATGTGCGCCAGCCGTAAAGAAGTCAAAAACCCTTATCGCTTCACGCTTATTTTTTTAAGTGCAGTTTCAGCTTTTGCTATTTTGGTTAATAATCGAACTGTTTCTATCGCATTTTCTGATTTTTTGCCATTTCAACCTGCTATTTTGGTTTCGATTATTTTTATCATTGGGAATTTTTTTTCAGCAAGTTCCAATATATTGTTTCAGAAGTATTTTTCAAAGTTTCAAAATCCTATTTTTCCCATCTTAATGATTGGTTGTATGGTAACCATTGCTTTTTTTCTCATGTCATTTCAAATCATTGCGGCTCTTATATTAGGATTTTTACTGCTATGTGTTTTTAAATCTGCTTATCGATCTTATCTGTCGTCTCTTCTTATAAATTCACTGATTGATCCCAAAGCTATCGCGACTGTTTTATCATTTACAGCCATTATTACAGCTGTTGTATCCTTTGCATTCAGTTTTTTATACGGTCATGTTTTTTCAACATTCTGGCAAGCTAATTTGTGGTTGGCAGTGGTTATGGCTGTGATTTTTGGGGTGTCTGCTTTAATTATTTTTGTCAGAAAACAAGAAATCATTTGGTTACAGCCTGAAAATGCACAATCGTCAAAACAACATTTCTTGAAACGCAAGCATCAAGAGTTTTGCTATGGGCAAATTTATCCGGAAGCATCGTGCATTAATGAAAACATCAAGGATGGTTCTTTTCGACAAAGTCTCTATCCTGCACCAAATTTGATAACACTTTGCGATGAAGTAGTCGAATGGGAGTTTATCCGAGGTACTGTATTGAGCCAAATGGATTTGCTACATCAAAAGGCGATTATTGATCAAATCAATAAGATCTTTCAAGATCGATTAAGCAAGAATATAACCTTATCACATGGAGATTTACAGCCTGATAATATCATTGTTACTCCTGATAGTTCTTTTATGGTAGTGGATTGGGATTTATGTCAAGAAGCCAGTCCGGAATTGGATATCTTAACATTTTTCACCAGTCCAAGATTATCTCTCAATTTAGAAGAACGGATAGACTATATTTCTCATTTGCTGTCTATATCAAAGGATGAATCTTTACCAATGATAAAAGCGTTTGTGGCTAAAAAAATTTCTGATTTTTGTCTATACCCAAATATTTTCATGAAACAATTAGTATTGGATTATATGAACTTGAATAAGGAATTTCATGGGCGATAATATTGTAATTTATAATGAAAATTGCAGTGCGGGCTGCAATCATTGTCCGTATTCGATGGAATGTATATGTTCCTATTACGACGAACCGTCTACAAACAGATCACATATCCGATATGCTACGTGTTAAGAAGGCTTTGCTCAATAATACAGAATTTACCTCTGCGATGTATGGAAGCAATGAAGGTGGTGGGATTCAAGGCAAAAAAGCACCTTCACCAAAACATTCTGGAGGTTATAAGAATACGGCAAATATACGGATGATTTCGCATATCGGTTGTGAAGATGGTTGCGGTTATGTTTGGCAGTTTTTAGCAGGAACGTTTCCTATGCAAATAACGAATAGGGGGCAGGCTAGGTTAGAAATGAGATGGTTATCAGGAGGAGGAGGGTGGAGTCATGGTGTAGATAGCGGATGTTTTGCACGCTCCACGGTATCTTCTTCTAGAGGTAATGAACAATTATGTGCGCGTGGTTGTAGCCATTCCCGTGATTTGTGAGGAGGGTTAGATGATAGATTATCCAGAGCATTTAAATAGCAAAGAAGATTATATGAATATGCTTTCCTTTGATAAGGCTGAAACCGTAAGGAGGCTAGGGAATCTTTTAGCAACACGTTTTTATTGGGTTTTTGTTAAAG